>NZ_AYOU01000119.1 GCF_000500065.1 Borrelia hispanica CRI
TCTTCTGCGATGATTCTTGCTTCAAAATTTCTCAAATTTTGATCAATTGGTGCTGGTGTTACTCTTACAAGCTCATTTTGACCAAATTCACTAGTAATAAGTCCTGAACCAGGAATAAACGTTGACCTTGTCGTCATAAATCTAGCACCTTTATTTGCAAGTTTAATTTCTTCAACAGAATTTGCCGACTTAACTTTCGATATTCTTTTCAAGATTTCTTCTAAGACTGTATTAGCACGATCTAAATCACGAGCTTGATTCCAAGACCAATTAGACACCTTAACCTTGTCAACCTCAGCTTGTGCTTTGATACGTTCTGCTTCTAAATCTTTAAGTTTGCGTTTACGTTCTAATTCAACCTTCTTAGAAGTTTCTGCATTAGTTATTCCTTGGGTCTCTTGTTGTTTTTTAGATTGATGCTCATTCTCTAATGTCCTAATGCGTCTTTGAAATTCCTCTCCAGATATTTGTCCTTTACTTTGAGCCTGTTTCAAGAACGCGATCTCCTTATTATACTGCTCATCAAGCTGATTTAATTTCTCTTTTCTCATTGAAATTTCGTTATCAAATTCTTCTTCAAGACGCATAATTGCAATTTCACTTTGTTTTTCTAATTCTTTCAAATCTTGATCACGTCTCTCTTCAACCTCTTTGATTCTTTGTTGTTCAAAACCTTGAAAAAGTCCAACTGTAAAATCCAAAGCAGCTGCACCAAGTGCTCCCCAAGGTCCAAAACTTGCCAACATATCTTTTGACACATCAAACAACGACTGTATTACGGTATCAGCAGTATTACCCGCTGCAACATTTTTGCCCAAATCTTTGTTAACAACTTTAGTTACAACATCCAAAGCTTTTGATACCAACTTACTCAAAGCATCATATAAAGTATCAAACAAAGACTCAGTTTCACTAAGTAAAGACTCAGTTGCCGTTTGTGCTTTTTCTGCAATTTCAATCAAAGAACTTTTATTTGAATCATTAAGACTATCAAACAATTCCTTATGTACTTTGACAAAGTCAGAATAAAGCTTCTTAATTTCAACTTCCATCTCAGCAGCCGCTTTTTCTTGTTCATGCAAAGGCCCCATTAAAACCTTAAATTGCATTGTTTGTACTTTATTTTGCAAAGCTTTATGCGCTTCTACAAAAGCTCTATCATCTGTCGTTTTTTCAAATTCGTCTACTCCCTTTTTCAGGGCAATAAACAACTGCTTATTAGAATCATTAAGAGAATGAAAACTTGCCGAATAATTATTAACAAATTCTTGCTGCTTCACATTAATAACATTAGCAAGTTCCTTCATTTTACTTTCTTGTTCTTCATATGGAAGAATCAAAACTTCTTGATTAAGTCTTGCTATTTCTGCTTGTAAGTCCTTATGTTCATTAACAAAATGATGATTAGATTGAGCAAAATCATTAACCTGTTTCTCAATATTAGCAAGAGTTTGTTGATTTTGTTGAATCAAAATATCAAAATTTTTACCATACTTACCAATAAATTCCTTATTTTTTGCATTTACTATAGACTGTAAATCACGAGTAGCCTTTTCTTGTTCATGCAAAGGCTTGATGAATACTGCTCTTTGCATTTTGAAAATTTGTTGTTGCAAAGTCTCATATTCTGCAATCATCTGCTTATTGAAATTATCGATTCTTCTTTTTTCGGCCTCTATTTTTCGTTTTTCTGAATTACTATTATCCTTCAACAAATCAGGAGCAGGCTCTGATGATGCAACTGTCTCTACAATCTTCTTATCTTTACCTTTAGCCATACTCAATGTTTCATATAATGTATCCCAAACACTTTGTGACCATTTTTTCAAAGTTTGGAAAAGAGAGATAATCGGTTCAAATCCAGCCCTAAATTTTTCAACAAATTTGGTAGCAACATAGTTTGCAAGCTCTTTTATTTGATGAAAAAAATCAACTACAGAATTCTTAACCTTTACAAAAATATTGACAACCGGACTAAATGCAGACTCAAATCCTTCAACAATCTTGGTCGAAATATAACCTACAAAATCTTTCATTTTATTGAATACATCAACTACAGAATTTTTAATCTTTGCAAAAATATTGACAACTGATTGAATTGCAAACTTGAATCCTTCAACAAACTTGGTCGAAATATAACCTACAAAATCTGTCAATTTCTTAGTAAAAGTAATTACCGAAGCAGTTGCTTTTGTTATGGGAACTAAAATTCCAACCATTAACCATTGTTTCGTTTTTTCAAAACCAATCATCAAAGGTTCAAATGCTTTTCCAAGCTCCAGAAATAATTTACTACTTAATTTAGAAGTTTGAAGCTGAGCTTCTGACAAATTCTTTGCTCCACGAGCAGTATTGCCGTAAAACTTACCACCTTCAGCTGTAGCCTTCTTAAGAGCACCACTTAATTCATCAAAACCAACTCGACCTTTACTTGCCAATTCTAATAATTCGTCACTTGCTACTCCAGCTTCTTTTGCCAAAATATCCGTAATATCCACTCCAACACTACGAAGAGCTTCAAGATCTTCTACGGCAATCTTATTACCAGCCTCTACTTTAGAATAGATCTCTGCCAACTTTGTAAGTCCTTCACTACTATTCCCCGCAGCCTCCCCAAACATACGCATACGTTGACTAACTTCAGAAGCAGAAGCTCCATAAGATAACATGGTTTGAGCAGCACTACTTATAGCTTCACTAGTAAATGTGGTTTGTTCCCCAAAAGCATTCATATCATCGGCTAAAGCTTTTCCAAGACTATCGTTATTTAGCATCTGTGAAAAAACACTAACTTCATTGTTAAATGATTCTAAAGACTCCATAGCGCCTGTAAAAACATTATTAACAGCATTGCCCGCCATTTGAAGAGTTTTCACAATCAAAACTATAGGACCAATAGTATTTACCATTCTCTCTAAAGCGTCCGCTGCTGCATTTGCCATATTTTTTACATTGAACAAATTTTTACCAACACGTTTTAGAGTGCTCCCAACGCTTTTGAAACTTTTGGTACTATTACTTCCAACAACTTTGACGGCTGAAGCAAGATTTTTGAAATTATCACCCATCCTTCGAGTATTCTCAATCAAAGC
>NZ_AYOU01000120.1 GCF_000500065.1 Borrelia hispanica CRI
TCTTCTGCGATGATTCTTGCTTCAAAATTTCTCAAATTTTGATCAATTGGTGCTGGTGTTACTCTTACAAGCTCATTTTGACCAAATTCACTAGTAATAAGTCCTGAACCAGGAATAAACGTTGACCTTGTCGTCATAAATCTAGCACCTTTATTTGCAAGTTTAATTTCTTCAACAGAATTTGCCGACTTAACTTTCGATATTCTTTTCAAGATTTCTTCTAAGACTGTATTAGCACGATCTAAATCACGAGCTTGATTCCAAGACCAATTAGACACCTTAACCTTGTCAACCTCAGCTTGTGCTTTGATACGTTCTGCTTCTAAATCTTTAAGTTTGCGTTTACGTTCTAATTCAACCTTCTTAGAAGTTTCTGCATTAGTTATTCCTTGGGTCTCTTGTTGTTTTTTAGATTGATGCTCATTCTCTAATGTCCTAATGCGTCTTTGAAATTCCTCTCCAGATATTTGTCCTTTACTTTGAGCCTGTTTCAAGAACGCGATCTCCTTATTATACTGCTCATCAAGCTGATTTAATTTCTCTTTTCTCATTGAAATTTCGTTATCAAATTCTTCTTCAAGACGCATAATTGCAATTTCACTTTGTTTTTCTAATTCTTTCAAATCTTGATCACGTCTCTCTTCAACCTCTTTGATCCTTTGTTGTTCAAAACCTTGAAAAAGTCCAACTGTAAAATCCAAAGCAGCTGCACCAAGTGCTCCCCAAGGTCCAAAACTTGCTAACATATCTTTTGACACATCAAACAACGACTGTGTTACGGTATCAGCAGTATTACCCGCTGCAACATTTTTGCCCAAATCTTTATTCACAACTTTAGTTACAACATCCAAAGCTTTTGATACCAACCCACTTAAAGCATCATATAAAGTATCAAATAAAGACTCAGTTTCACTAAGTAAAGACTCAGTTGCCGTTTGTGCTTTTTCTGCAATTTCAATCAAAGAACTTTTATTTGCATCATTAAGACTATCAAACAATTCCTTATGTACTTTGACAAATTCGGAATAAAGCTTCTTAATTTCAACTTCCATCTCAGCAGCCGCTTTTTCTTGTTCCTTTAACGGCCTCATTAGAACCTTAAATTGCATTGTTTGTACTTTATTTTGTAAAGCTTTATGCGCTTCTACAAAAGCTCTATCATCTGTCGTTTTTTCAAATTCGTCTACTCCCTTTTTCAGGGCAATAAACAACTGCTTATTAGAATCATTAAGAGAATGAAAACTTGCCGAATAATTATTAACAAATTCTTGCTGCTTCACATTAATAACATTAGCAAGTTCCTTCATTTTACTTTCTTGTTCTTCATATGGAAGAATCAAAACTTCTTGATTAAGTCTTGCTATTTCTGCTTGTAAGTCCTTATGTTCATTAACAAAATGATGATTAGATTGAGCAAAATCATTAACCTGTTTCTCAATATTAGCAAGAGTTTGTTGATTTTGTTGAATCAAAATATCAAAATTTTTCCCATACTTAGCAATAAATTCCTTATTTTTTGCATTTACTATAGACTGTAAATCACGAGTAGCCTTTTCTTGTTCATGCAAAGGCTTGATGAATACTGCTCTTTGCATTTTGAAAATTTGTTGTTGCAAAGTCTCATATTCTGCAATCATCTGCTTATTGAAATTATCGATTCTTCTTTTTTCGGCCTCTATTTTTCGTTTTTCTGAATTACTATTATCCTTCAACAAATCAGGAGCAGGCTCTGATGATGCAACTGTCTCTACAATCTTCTTATCTTTACCTTTAGCCATACTCAATGCTCCATATAATGTATCCCAAACACTTTGTGACCATTTTTTCAAAGTTTGGAAAAGAGAGATAATTGGTTCAAATCCAGCCCTAAATTTTTCAACAAATTTAGTAGCAACATAGTTTGCAAGATCTTTTATTTGATTGAAAAAATCAACTACAGAATTTTTAACGTTTACAAAAATATTGACAACCGGACTAAATGCAGACTTAAATCCTTCAACAATCTTAGTAGCAACATAAACTACAAACTCTTTCATTTTATTAAATACATCAACTACAGAATTTTTGATCTTTGCAAAAATATTGACAACTGATTGAATTGCAAACTTGAATCCTTCAACAAACTTGGTCGAAATATAACCTACAAAATCTTTCATTTTATCAGAAATATAAATTATAAAATTTCCAATATGTTTCCAAAGTCCAACTGTCAAATTAAATACAAATTTGTACCATTCAACTGTTTTACCACCAACATAACCTACAAAATCTGTCAATTTCTTAGTAAAAGTAATTACCGAAGCAGTTGCTTTTGTTATGGGAACTAAAATTCCAACCATTAACCATTGTTTCGTTTTTTCAAAACCAATCATCAAAGGTTCAAATGCTTTTCCAAGCTCCAGAAATAATTTACTACTTAATTTAGAAGTTTGAAGCTGAGCTTCTGACAAATTCTTTGCTCCACGAGCAGTATTGCCGTAAAACTTACCACCTTCAGCTGTAGCCTTCTTAAGAGCACCACTTAATTCATCAAAACCAACTCGACCTTTACTTGCCAATTCTAATAATTCGTCACTTGCTACTCCAGCTTCTTTTGCCAAAATATCCGTAATATCAACTCCAACACTACGAAGAGCTTCAAGATCTTCTACGGCAATCTTATTACTAGCCTCTACTTTAGAATAGATCTCTGCCAACTTTGTAAGTCCTTCACTACTATTCCCCGCAGCCTCCCCAAACATACGCATACGTTGACTAACTTCAGAAGCAGAAGCTCCATAAGATAACATGGTTTGAGCAGCACTACTTATAGCTTCACTAGTAAATGTGGTTTGTTCCCCAAAAGCATTCATATCATCGGCTAAAGCTTTTCCAAGACTATCGTTATTTAGCATCTGTGAAAAAACACTAACTTCATTGTTAAATGATTCTAAAGACTCCATAGCGCCTGTAAAAACATTATTAACAGCATTGCCCGCCATTTGAAGAGTTTTCACAATCAAAACTATAGGACCAATAGTATTTACCATTCTCTCTAAAGCGTCCGCTGCTGCATTTGCCATATTTTTTACATTGAACAAATTTTTACCAACACGTTTTAGAGTGCTCCCAACGCTTTTGAAACTTTTGGTACTATTACTTCCAACA
The DNA here is from genome assembly GCF_000500065.1 of Borrelia hispanica CRI. Taxonomy (NCBI): domain Bacteria; kingdom Pseudomonadati; phylum Spirochaetota; class Spirochaetia; order Spirochaetales; family Borreliaceae; genus Borrelia; species Borrelia hispanica. Next base: position 3,148 of record NZ_AYOU01000120.1, read on the forward strand.
ACTTTGACGGCTGAAGCAAGATTTTTGAAATTATCACCCATCCTTCGAGTATTCTCAATCAAAGC
>NZ_AYOU01000121.1:300000-408480 GCF_000500065.1 Borrelia hispanica CRI
GCTGCTGGATTGCTTGAGAGAGCGGGTGGAGTGATATCGGATATATTTTGTTTTATTGAGCTTGTATCAATAAGAGGGAGAGATATTTTGGGAGAGTATAATGTAAATTCTCTTGTTAGATATCCCTAGCAATTTATTTAATAAATAATTTGTATTATTCATGAAATAAATATGAAGTATTAATGAATATGATTTAAATTTAAATAATTGACTTTAAATTTAATTAAAATTATAATGTTTAGCTGAATATTGAGAGGTGATTGTAATGTATGCGTTAGTAGAGATAAAAGGTAAACAATACAAAGCTGTGAAGGGAGAAATGTTAAGAGTAGATAGAATTGTAGCAAATAGTGGTGATAAATTGGACTTCAATAGTGTAATGCTTGTAAAGAAAGATGAAGATGTAAAAATAGGCAAGCCTTATGTTTTAGGTTCTTGTGTAAAATGTACTTATTTAGAAGATAAGAAAGATAAAAAAGTTGTTTCTTATAGATATAGAAGAAGAAAGGAAAGCGAACGAAAGGTTGGGCATCGTCAATCTTATTCTTATATTTTAGTTGATGATATAATTTGTTAATTAGTGATTAATGTTTTGATAAGAACCCATAATGATATAATTATTTATATTTTAGCTAATGGACATGCTAGGAGTAATGGTTATATTAATATAGTTTGTTCCTCTTTTTCTTTTATTTTAAGAACTTTTTTGAGTATTCTTGATTATGAGAGAGAGGATTTTGCTGTGGATCATTCTTTAAAAGGTTATTTAGAATTTCGAGCTTCTTTTGAAGCTTTGAATAAGGAGAGTCTTTTTTATCATAGTAAATTTTTGATACACGGTATAAAGGATTTGTGTTTTGAATATCCTTATGATATTAAATTAATTTTGGAGGAAATTAGTGGCAACAAGTAAAAGTGGTGGTAGTTCTAAGAATGGAAGAGATTCTATATCTAAAAGGCTTGGCGTTAAGAGAAGTGGTGGACAATTTGTAAGAGCGGGGGAAATAATTATAAGGCAAAGAGGTACAAAATTTCATAAAGGTAAGAATTCTGGGATTGGTAGAGATCATACAATATTTGCTTTAAAGGATGGTATAGTAGAATTTAAAACTTCTAAAGGTCGAAAATATATAAATATTATTTAATATCATTACTTATTTAATTTTATTACAATTGAGGTTGATTTGCATCTATTTAAAGATTCTTTAAATGTGACTGTCTCTTCAGGGAATGGGGGTGCAGGATGTGTCTCTTTTTTGCGTGAAAAATTTAAGGCTAAAGGAGGTCCTGATGGAGGTGATGGAGGAAGGGGTGGAGATGTAATTTTTAAAGTTAAGTCAAACCTTAAAACTTTGTCTCTTTATAGAAATGGCCAAAAACTTAGTGCTAGTAATGGAAAATCTGGAATGGGTTTAAAGAAAAGTGGAGCTGCTGGGTCAGATTTGATTATTTTTGTTCCTCCAAATACTTGCATTTATGATACTGATGCTAATTATATGTTATTTGAGCTTAAAAATTTTGATGATGAAGTTGTTGTTTTGAAAGGTGGAAGAGGTGGTCTTGGAAATGCAAATTTTAAAAGTTCTACAAAACGAACACCAAGATTTGCTCAACCAGGAGAGTCTGGGCTTACTTTAAATTTACGCCTTGAATTGTCATTAATAGCTGATATTGGACTTGTTGGGCTTCCTAATGCAGGTAAATCTTCTCTTATCTCTAAAGTAACTGCTTCACGATCAAAAGTTGCAAATTATCCTTTTACAACTAAAATTCCACATTTTGGTGTTTTGAGAGTTTCTTATAATGATTTGATTATTGCTGATGTACCTGGAATAATTGAGGGTGCAAGTCAAGGTATAGGTCTTGGTTTTGAATTTTTAAGACATATTTCTAAGACTCAAATTTTAGTTTTTTTGATAGATGTTTCTAGTAATGATTTTATGAATGCTTATGATATTCTTATTAATGAACTTAGAGCATATGATATTGAACTTTTAAGGAAAAAGCGCATAATTGTTGCTAGTAAACTTGATTTAGAGGGTGCAACTGAAAATTTTAATCAGTTGAAAAGGGTTTTGGATGAAGAGAGGGTGTTAGGAATTTCTATTTATAATAATATCGGAATAGATGAACTTATTAGTGAATTTTTTGCTTTAGCAGAAATTTGAAGGTATTTATCTTGTCTTTTTTATAAAATATAGATCAGTATTATGCAGATTTTAGTTTCTTTGATTGATGAATTAAATTTATAATAGGGGAGATTGATGAGAATAGCAATATTGGGTGGTACTTATAATCCTGTTCATATTGGACATATGTTTTTGGCAAAAGAAATAGAACATTTTTTAAATGTTGATAAAATCTTATTTATTCCTACTCATAAACCTGTTCATAAATGTGTTGAGGATATTAGTGTTCAAGATAGAGTAACAATGCTTAAATTGGCAGTACAATATGAAGATAATATGTTTGTTGATGAATGTGATGTGATACATGGTGGGGTAACTTATACTATTGATACTATTGCTTGTATTAGAAATAAATATGCTAATGATGATATATATTTGATCATTGGAGATGATCTTTTTGAAACTTTTGATTCATGGAAAAATCCGGAAAAAATAATTGAATCTGTTAATCTTGTGGTTGTTCATAGAATTTATAGCAAGAGATTGAGTAGTCGATTTAGACATATTTATGTTGATAATAGGGTATTTCCTATTTCGTCTTCAGAGATTAGAAATAGAATTGAACGAGGATTACCTGTGGATTATTTGCTTCCTTTTGATGTTTTGAGATATATTAAAAGTAATAATTTGTATGTTAAAGGTAGATAGTTGAGGAGAGAATTATTTTTTTTAGTTCTAATCATTTTGATAATTCTTGGTATTGTAATTTTCTTTGTTGATATTTCTAAAAGAGAGCAAATATATTTTGAACTAAATACCAAAAGCAATATTAGCTTTTTATTCCTTGTAGAAGATGATAATGAAAATCTTTTAAGTATGCAAGAAGTTTTTATTAATATAAAGACAGGAAATGTTGGATTTTTGGATATTCCTATTTATACAGGTTATGAAGATTTTAAAGGAAATATTTCGTGGTTTGAGGCTTTGTATAAAAAAAATAATTTTACTGAATTTTTATTTAAAGTATCTAAACAATTGAATCATGAACCTGATTATTATATTCGTTTTAAAAAGGATAATTTTGTGAGGTTTGTTGATTATCTTGGTGGAGTTCGATTTCTTGTTAAAAATCCTGTTAAGGTATATAACTTGGTACACTCTATATTAATACCTTCTGGTAATTCTGTTTTTGATGGTGATAAAGTTTATGATTATTTAAGCTATTTCAGAGATATTGCTTCTTATGATGAACGATTTGAATTTTATAAAGAATTTTTTAAAAAAATTTTAATACAATTTTCTGATTTTCAAAAAGAATATGATTATTTTTCTAAAATGTATGTTATGTTAGATACTAATCTTTCTGAAACTGTATTTAAGTATATTCTTGCCAATTATAAAATAAATGATGAGAAGCTTATTTTTGTTAATATTAAGGGTCAAGAAGAAACATTTAAAGATGATGATGATAATTTAATAAAAGTTATTTTTCCTTATTATGGGGGAGCAGTTCTTAAGGAATCAATAGAAAATTTGAATAGGATTTTAATAGATGGAACTAAAACCGAGGATGTAATTAAAATTATTATTTTAAATGGCACGCAAACTGCTGGACTTGCAAGGAATGTAGCAGATATTTTTAAATCTTTAAAATTTAAGGTTATAAGATTTGGGAATGCAGATAAGCATAATTATTCTCATACTGTGATTATAAATAATTCTGATAATTTGGAGATTGCTATTAAGGCTGGAGATGTTATTAGGGCAAGAAATATCAAGCCAATCTCTGAGTTTAATATGGATATTTTGGGGCTTGATATCTCTGATATGAGTCCTGATGTTGTGATAATTTTGGGAGATGATTTTGATGGAAGATATGTTAAGAGTCGATGATATTAAGAAGTTATGTAAAATTATATCTGATTTTGGTGGTATTGACGTTTTAGGTATTAATGTTAGTTCTGTTTGCAATTGGGCTGATTTTTTTATTATTGTTTCATTTTCATCATTTAAACATATGGAAGTTTTGTATACTGAAAAATTAATAACTTTTTTTAATGAGAGAAATTTAAATTGTTGTCTTCAAGGTAAAGGTTTCCTTTTTGATTGGACGGTTATTTCTTGTGGGGGTCTAGTTATACATTTAATGAGTAAAAATTCTAGAGAATATTATGAACTTGAAAAAATATGGGATAAGGGAGAAGTTATTTATTCTTAAGAGTTATTAATTAAAAAAAATAAAAATATCACAAGAATTATTTACAAAAAATTAAAAATATTCTAGATTTAAAACATGTATTTTAGGGAGGCCTAGAAGTGAATATTACAAATGTAAGAATTAGGAGAGTTGATAATAAAGATTCCAGTTCGAAGCTATTAGCATATGTTACAGTTACTTTTGATGATTGCTTAGTTTTACATAATATCAGAGTTATTAGGGGGCAAAAAGGCGTGTTTATTGTTATGCCTAATAGGAGAACTAAAGTTGGAGAGTATAAAGATATTGTGCATCCTATTAATCAAAGTTTTAGAGAGATTTTGCAAAGTGCTATTTTTAAAGAATATGTCAAAGAAAACCCTGCAAATTTTGAACTTGAATTAGTCTAGATAATATTATTGACAAAGTTTATTGTATTTTGTATCCTTTTGACTTGTGGATAATTAGTTGTTAAGTATTTGGGACGTGGACAAGTGGTAAGTCACCTGGTTTTGGTCCAGGCATTCGAGGGTTCGAATCCTTCCGTCCCAGTATTTATATTAGGAGTTTTGTTGTGTATAGTAGTAGGATTTTAAGGTATGAGGGTCGCTCTAGGTTTGGTTCATCATGTGCTCGTATTTTACGAGCAAAGTCCGAAATACCAGCTGTTGTTTATGGTAAAGAAAGTGATGTTTTGCATATAAAGATCAATAGTAATGAATTTGATAAAAAATTTGCTAAATTTACAGATAATACTGTTTTGCTTTTAAATGATGGTATGGTTGAAAAATGTGTTTTCATTAAAGATGTTAGTGAAAATCTTACAAAGAAATTTATTTATCATATTGATTTTTATGAAGTTGATAGAACTAAGGAAATTGAAAGGGATATATCAATTAAATTTGTAGGAGCTTCTGTTGGTGTTAAGGAAGGTGGTACCTTAAGTGTACTTCGTAATATAGTTAAAGTTAAGGCTCTTCCTTTGAATTTACCCGAGTTTGTTGAGGTAGATTTAACTCCTGTTAAAAAGGGAGATCAAATAACTTTGAAAGATATTGTGCTTTCTGATAATGTAAAACTTTCTGAGACAGATGAAAATTTGGTGGTTTTATTTGTAAAATAAAAAATATGAATTTATTAATAGTTGGCCTAGGTAATCCTGGGTCTAATTTTTTGCATACTAGACATAATGTTGGTTTTGGATTTATAGATAAGTTAGTTATGAAAAATGCTCTTTCGTTAAGAAAATCCAAAAACTATGAATATTCAGATTTTAATGTTGATTCTAGGCGAATCGTTTTAATTAAACCTTTAACTTATATGAATTTGAGTGGTAATATTTTTCCTTTTGTTTTTTCTAAATTTTATATGAAAATAAATAATTTATTAGTTGTAGTTGATAATGTTGATTTACCTTTGGGAAAGTGTAGACTTAGAAAGGTAGGGGGTGCTTCTACTCATAATGGGCTTCGTTCTATTTCTGAGAGTCTTGGAAGTACTAAGTATAGTAGGCTCTACATTGGGGTTGGAAATAATACTGCTTTTGGTCTTAAAGATTTTGTTCTTTCAAAATTTAATGATAGTGAACTTGTTCGTGTTAAAAATGTATTTAATTTTTTAAGTGAAGAAATATTGGGTATAGATGAGTTTAGTTTTGAACGTAAAATTGCAACTATTAATTCTAGTAGTTTTTGATGGTTTGGGATAATATAATAACAAGAATAGAAGATTTTTATAAAAAAAATTTATTAATTAAAGGGAAAGTAATTGTTGCCTTTTCTGGGGGTCCAGATTCTACTGTTTTGTTATTAAATTTAAAGGAATATTTAAATAATAATATTGTTGCTCTTTATTTTGCGCATTATATAAGATCAGAGATTGAACAAAATTTAGAAATAGAACATGTTAAGAAATTTTGTGATTTGCATGATATTGTTTGTCAGATAAAGAGGTGTGATGTTGATATAAAAATAAAAGCGAAGCAATCGGGTATTTCTATTGAAGAATTGGCTAGAAAATATCGATATAATGCTTTATTAGAAGCTCTTAATGAAAATAATGCTAGTTATGTTGCTCTTGCTCATAATAAAAATGATCAATTTGAGACTTTAATAATGAGATTTTTTCAAGGTTCATTTTTGGATGGCTTTGTTGGTATTCCAGTTATTAATAATTTCATTATTAGGCCTTTGCTTGAGGTGTCAAGAGAAGAGATTGAAAGATTTTTGTCTATTAATAATATTGTTTATTCTATTGATAGTACTAATCATGAAGATTTGTATTTAAGAAATAAAGTTAGAAATAATCTTGTTCCTGTTATTAAAAAAATTTTTAAAGGATATGAAAAAGGGTTAAGGAGAATAGCTGATTTTTCAAAGGAACTTACAAACTATTTTGATAGAGAAGATTTTCTTCCCTTTGTTAAAGGTAATTATTATTATTCTTTTGATGCTATGGTTTTTTTTAATTTGCCAAAATATTTGGTTTTTAGAAGTGTTTTTAAAATTTTAAATTTAGAAAAAATTGTGTCAAATTTGTCATATGGATCTTTAGGTGAGATTTTTAGGGTAAGTCTTAATAATAAAAGGAGTAGTATTTTACTTAAGAATGATGATTTTTTTTTGGAGAAACGTAGAGATAAGGTTAATCTTATTTTTAGGAAGTCTGAGGAAATGCGTAGACCTTTTGATTTTTTCTTAAGAGTTAATGAATATCATAGTTTATCTTTAGGTAAGATTTTGTTAGAATGTTTGGAGTGTGAAGATGATTCTATACTAACATTGAGATGTTGTTCTTATGAGTTTAGGCATAAATTTTTTAAAAGAAAGTTGCAATCAAAGAAGTTCTTTTCTAAGTTTGTAAGATATAATCCACTTTATTTAATGTTGTTAGTATTAAATGATAAGATAATTGGAATTATTGATTTAAATACTTTAAACTTAATGTGGAGTGATAAGAATATTCTTAAAAAAATTAGTATATCTTTATTCGGAGGATTTTTAAAGGAATGAATATTAACAATAATAATTTGAATAATAATGGTAAATCTAATAATAAAAAGAAAAATAAGAATTGGATTTTGGGTCTTGTTGTTGTTTTCTTAGTTTTAGCAATATTCATGTCTTATTTTATGCGTGGTGGAGAGAATTATAAAAACGTTCCTTATAGTACATTTCAGACTTATTTAGATAGTGGTTTGATTGAATCAGTTGTGATTATTGATAAGAGTCAAATTCAGTTTATTGTCAAAAATTCTAATTTAGGAAAGTCTTATTTCTCTACTAGTATTCCTTATTTTGATATTAATTTACTTGCGGAGCTTAAAGCCAAGCGAGTAGAAGTGAGTTCTGGAAAGAGTCAATCGTCTTTAATTGGCGTTTTACTTCAAACTTTACCTTGGATATTATTTTTTGTTTTCTTTTTCTTTATTTTTCGTCAAACTCAAGGTGGGAGTGGAAAGGTTTTTTCATTTGGAAAAAGCAATGCTCAAAAATATGAAGCAGGAAAGAATAAAGTTACTTTTAAAGACGTTGCTGGGCAAGAAGAAGCAAAACAAGAACTTGGTGAAGTAGTTGAATTTCTTAAATACCCTAAAAAATTTGAAAAAATTGGTGCCAGAATTCCTAAAGGTGTTCTTTTGGTTGGATCGCCTGGAACAGGAAAGACTTTGCTTGCTAAGGCTGTTGCAGGGGAAGCAGGAGTAAATTTTTTCCATATGTCGGGTTCTGATTTTGTTGAGATGTTTGTAGGGGTTGGTGCAAGTCGTGTTAGAGATCTTTTTGATAATGCAAGAAAAAATGCTCCTTGTATAATTTTTATTGATGAGCTTGATGCTGTTGGGAGAAGTCGTGGAGCTGGACTTGGTGGTGGTCATGATGAGAGAGAACAGACTCTTAATCAGTTATTAGTTGAGATGGATGGTTTTGGGACATATACTAATGTAATAGTGATGGCAGCTACAAATAGACCTGATGTTCTTGATTCTGCTTTGTTGAGACCAGGTAGATTTGATAGGCAAGTAGCAGTTACTTTGCCTGATATTAAGGAGAGAGAAGCAATATTAAATATACATGCTCAGAAGACTAAGCTTGCAAAAGAAATCGACTTAAGAGTGATAGCAAGAGCTACCCCTGGTGTTAGTGGTGCTGATCTTGCAAATTTAATTAATGAAGGTGCTTTGATTGCTGCTAGAAATAATCAATCTGAAATTTTTATGCATGATTTGGAAGAAGCTCGGGATAAAATACTTATGGGAGTTGCTAAAAAATCTATGACTATTACTGATAGGCAAAAGCTTGAAACAGCTTATCATGAAGCTGGGCATGCTTTGCTTCATTATTATCTTGAACATGCTGATCCTTTACATAAAGTTACTATTATTCCTAGGGGTAGAGCTCTTGGTGTTGCCTTTTCTCTTCCTAAAGAAGATAGACTTTCAATAAATAAGAATCAAATTCTTGATAAAATTAAAATATGTTATGGTGGTTATGCTAGTGAACAGATTAATTTAGGTTTTACTACAGCTGGTGTTCAGAATGATTTAATGCAAGCTACTAATTTGGCAAAGAAAATGGTTACAGAATGGGGTATGGGAGAGGATGTAGGTCCTATATTTTTGGTAGATGATGAAGCTCCAATTTTTCTTCCAAAAGAATTTTCTAAATCAAAAGCATATTCTGAAAATACTGCTGATAGAGTAGATAGGGAAGTTAAGAGAATTCTTGAAGGATGTTTAAAAGAAGCATCAGATATTTTAATGAAGCATAAGGATCAGTTAATAAAACTTGCGGAGGCCTTGATTGCAAAAGAAACTTTAACAGATAATGAGGTGAGGGAACTTTTAGGTTTTGAATTAATTGAGAGTGATTATGAACTAAGTTTAAAGCAATCTAAGCAAGAAGAGACAATTGATAGATAAAACAAGTTTTTAAGGAGTCTTTGTGGTTGTCTTAAAAATTGTATTGTTGTTTTTAATTTTTGTAAATTTAAGTGCCAATTTAAATAAGAGAGACGAAGATATATCTAAGATTCTTTTGATTGAGTCTAAAAGTTTTAATGGTACTCAAAGAGGACTTGATATGCTTTATGGTTCTCTTGAATTTAATTTAAAAAATTCCGATTCTCTTTATGAGCTGTCATTGAGGAATGATATTTCATTGTTAGATAGGATTTATTTATTAAAATCAGCCATAGAGATTAATAATTTTTCACTTGTAAAACCTTTGGATTTATACTGTCAATATTTTTCATTAATTTTGGATCAAAATGAGGATATTGATAAGAACAAAGAAATTATTGATATTTATGATAAGTTGGATGGTGATTTAAAAAATGATAAAGACTTGATTTATATGAGACTTGAGGCGTCCAGTAGACTTGGGGATTTTAGTGGTACTTTTGATAAAGTATTAAAAAGTGCTTTTTCTGTGTATAGTGATGATATAAGGTTTTTTAAGTGGTTTTTAAAGGAAGATAAATTTTTTGCAAGTCTTTTTACTAAGCTTAAGTTAAAGGAAGATTCTTTTTTTGAAAATGAAAATATTGATTTTATTTTTAAAAATACAACATTAAATGAACCTAATGCTGTTGCTTTGTTTACTTTTCTTAAGAATAAAAGCAAACAAATAAATGGTGTTCAGAGTATGTATTTGCTTAAATATCGTCTTTTAACACCTGATGAGGCCTATGGTTTTTTTAAAGAAGATCCGCCAAGTACGTTGCGTAACTATAAAATGTTTTATGATCTTTTGGGTGATCCTAATATACGAGAAGAATTTTTAAATTATTATAAAAACTTGTCTGGTGTATATTTTGTAGATGATAAGAATAATGTTGCAGTATTTAAAAATGGTGTTTTAGTAAATTTTTTTTCCAAAATATTGAATTATACTTCAAATTTAAATTTAGATGAGAAATATCTGAATAAGGTTTATTTCAAAAATAAAATTCCTATTCGTTATGAAAATGTTTTGTTTGGTTATAATGTTTATTATTCTGTTTATCCTTATGTTAGTATGATTGAGGTTCAGTACCCAAATAAAAAAGCCGTTTATATTTTTTCTTTGGATTCTTTTCGTTATGAAATTTTTGATAATTTTAGTTATAGTTTTGATTATGTAGGTATTAATAATTTTTTAATAGCCGATGTTCCAGAAATTTTTGTTCCTAATATGTTGAATTTGAGTCCAAAGCGAGTTTCTTCTTTTGATATTCGACAAGCTTTGATATCTAAAAAGATTTTTAATGAGAATGATGTTGTTGAAGTTAGAAATTATTCTTTTGGAGAATTAACTTCAGTTTATAGAAAAATTAATGACTCTAAGAAGTTTAATTATATTGAAATTTATGATAAAGGAGTTTTTAAAGCTAAAAGAGTTATTTTAGATGATTCTTTGGATATCTATCGTAACATTAAGTAGCTTTTAAAAATTATTGATGCATAGAAAAATTTTTATTGTCATTATGTTAATTTTTTCATGCAACACAATAAGAGATATAGATGACAAACAAATTTATTATGTTCCATCTGAAAGTATAAGTAAGCATATTGAGGACAATAATTTTGAATTTGCTCTTTCAAGTTATTATAATCTAAAAAATAATGGTTTTGAAATGGAGCAGAGTATTTTGGATTTAAGAGATAAAGCTTTATCTGGAATTCAAAATGAATATTTAAATTTTTGCAAATCTAAAGATTATGAGAGAGCATTATTTAAGCTTGAAACTTTAAATTTGTTTGGTATTATGCTTAATGAAAGCAAAGAACAATTAATTTTAAAACATCTTGAGAGTTTGAGGCACAAGGATCCCATGCTTGCAAGTTTTTTTGCAAAATATTATTTGTTTGATAATAATTTTGATTTTTTGCGAAATTTTGTTATTCATGAGAAATCTCCTTCAAAAAATGTTTTGCTCGACACATCTGTGTTAACAGTTTGGGTAGATATGGGCACTAAGATTTTAAATGGTAATAGAGTACCAAATATTGCTCTAGGGTCTTCTTTTGTTATTGATAATCTTAAGGGATATGCTTTGACCAATTATCATGTAATTAGTTCTCAGGTTAATAGTGATTATAATGGAGTTTCCAATCTTTATGTTAAACTTCCAAGAGGCAAGGGTGAAAAGCTTCCAGCAGAAGTTATTTCTTATTCAAAGGAGATGGATCTTGCATTAATTAAGGTTTCTTTTAAATTAGAGCATCAATTTAATTTGGATTATTCTTCAAATATTAATATTGGAGACAGGATTTATGCTATGGGTTCTCCTTTGGGATTTGAGAAGACTATTACTTCAGGAATAATTTCTGGTAAGAATAGAAACCTGTTGTCTGTGGGTGATTCTTATCAAATTGATGCTGCCATTAATCAGGGAAATTCTGGTGGACCTGTCATCAATGAGAATGGAGGTTTTGTTGGCCTTACATTTGCTGGATTTGTATATTCTCAAGGTCTTAATTTTGTAATACCTTCAAAATGGGTTTTAAAGGTATTGCCCTTTATGTATAGAGGTGGTGTTTTAAAAAATAATTGGTTAGGTTTTACTTTTTCAGAAAGTTTAAATAATTTGGAAATATCATATGTAGTTCCTAATTCGCCCGCAGATATTGGTGGACTTAGAAGTGGAGATTCTATTTTAAGTGTTAATTCTTTGAAATTTGATAGTTTAAGAGAATTGCAATATTATATCTTGCAAAAAAAGTCTATGGTAAGTGTTAAATATAAAAGGAATAATAAGGAATACGAGAGTTATTTATATCCACAAGCTCGACCCGAAAATATTGTTGAGAGTATCATTAATAGAGATTCTTTTAAAAATGTGGTGGGAGCTTTTTTAGGTTTAAATTTAAGTTTTGTTGCTGGAAAAGAGTATAGGGTTGTAAAGGTTTTTGCAAATGGTCTTGGTGATGAATTGAATTTTAGGACTAATGATGAAATTTTTATTTATGATTTTAAATATATTAAGGATAAGAGAGTATTTGTATTATTACTTTATGTTAAAAGATTGTTTTCTGGATATTTAGGAGCTCCTTTGCAGCTTATTATTCCTTTTGATTCTATTATATTTGTATAAATAAATTGAACTATGTTTTGGAGAGTTGATTTTTATGGGCTTTTATTTAAATTTAGTTAATGGCGATACTCGTTCTAAGCTTGATAATATTGTTTCTATTAGTCATTTTAATTTTAAAGACGATTTAAATCTAATGCTTATTATTGGTCCTATGGGTAGTGGTAAGACAGAATATGCTGCTAAAATTTATAAAGATTCTCTTATTGTTAAAAATAAATCTTCTGAAATTTTAACTTCTATCACAAGGGGTCTTAGAAATAGAGCCAATGTATTTTTTATTAGAAATATTCTTGATAAAAAAAGATTTAAGAATTATCCTGAGAATGTTATTCCTTATAGAGGCGGTGGGAGCGATAAGATTGATGGTGTTGATTTTGCTAGTGATTCTTTTGATGTAGGACAATTGATAGATAAAAATCCTGAATATGGAACTTTTATTATTGATGAGACTTGTTTTTATGATGAGCGGTTGGTATTTATTGTAAATAAAATAGCTTTAGATTTGAATGTATTATTTATACTTCCTACTTTACTTTATAATTTTAGAAAGGAAATATTTAATAACACGGCTAGACTTTTAATAGAGTATGCAGATAAAATTTGTAGTCTTGGGGCTTATTGTGAACATATTAATTGTATGGATGAATCTTTTTTAACATACAGATATTATTTTTATGAAGGTAAAGAAATAGCCGCACCTTATTTTGATCCTTTATTAATTGTTGGCGGTGATGAGATTGTTGAATCTGCTATTTATCCAAATTATGCTACAAGATGTTCTAAACATCATTATCTTGTTGGGAGAGAATATTTTTTTACTATTCTTAAACCTTTTGCATTATTGTATATTCAGGGTGATAAAAAATTTCTAGAGAGAGAAATTGTTGATTTAAAGAGTAATATTGTAAATTCAAATTTTCAAAAGTCTCTTTTAATTGAGGTTGGAGAAAAATATGATATTACTATTTTAGAAAATGTGTTAAAATTGCCTTTTTTGGCGGAAAGAGCCTTGATTACACTTTCGTTTGAGTATAATATCTTAAGTAAAGAAGATTTTAAGGAAATTGTTGATAGATTTTCACTTAGTAAAGATTATATTCAAAAAGTCATTGTTTCAAGAGAGTATAAGGGGATTTTTTAAAATAATATTAATAGAAATTTGGTCTTTTTTGAAAAAACTCTTTTGTTTTTTCAATGCGTGTTAATTCTCGGTTGATTATGTCATAGTAGTTAAGTTCTTTTATTTCAATTCTATAATATTCATCTTCCCAATTTGTTATTCCATTACCTTGTATCTTGATAAATTTGTATTTTTCTAATTGTTTATGGTATGTTAAAGCTTTTTTGTAATAAGAAGCGGCCATTTTATAAAAAATTATAGCTTGATTTAGGTTTTTAAGAATACCATCCTTTTTGGTAGTTTTATAGAAATATACATTTCTTGTGTCAAATAAATTACCTAAATATAGATGTTGCTTAACAAGAAGTAAATTTACATGCATTTTAAAGAGCAGCTTATATTTATTCCATGCTTCTTTTGTTTTTATTTGCGATAGAGAGTAATTTGGATTTCCAAACGGATATTTTAATGCGTTTTGTAGAAAAAAAATATTCCTTTTATAATTGTCTGGTTTTTTTTTCATATTTTCATTGAAAATGACATACCATTGTTCGGCATAGAAAAATTTTGATGATGCATTGACGTTAATTATGAGTAAAATTGAAAGTATTATTAAGTATAATACAAAAAAGTTATTATGAAACATGTTTTGTATCCTTCCCTTTATTATATTAGATGTTAAAATTTTATTAAATCAAAAATTTTCCTTGCACTTACTTCAAGATCGTGTTCATTTGAGTTTTCAATATATACAATATCAATTAATTGATCAAAAATTTGAAACATTTCCATATATCTAGAATTTATTTCTTTGAATTTAGCTTCTTCAAATTCAAAAAGATCCGCTTGTATTCTATTTTTTTGAATACGTTTAAATGCTATATTGGGGTCTGTTTTTATAAAAAAAAGTTTTTCAGGTAATGGAAAATCTTTATTTAGTTTATACCCTAATTCTCCTTGATATGCTATAGATGAAAATAAATATCTATCGCTTATTACTTTTGTGTGATTCTTATTTAGTATTGCTATTATTCCATTTTGTACATTATATAAATGTTCATATCTATCTGCAACATATAAATGTGCTAATGATACTTTTCGTAAGGGATTTTTAAAGTTGGTCAGTTGTTTTCTGATGAGTTTACCAATTATTCCTGTTGATGGTTCTTTTGTAAAATGGTATTTAATTTTATTATTACAGATTTTTTGTAATTTTTGGATTATACTTGTTTTGCCGCTTCCATCAATTCCTTCTATACAATAAAAATTTTTTAGGATCTTAGTCACAAAAATTATCTCCTTAGATATTTTAGTAATGAGATGCTTACTTTAAGTATTATATAATATATATTAATAGATCTATGAATTTGTTTTTTATAAGGAATAAAGTTACTCTATCTTTTATTTGCTCGATTTTAGTTTTTATATTTATTCTTATTATTTTTGTTTTGTTTGTTCAATTTCAAGTTTATTCTGCTAGGTTTTTTATTATGAATTATCTTGAGGCAAAATTGGGTTTTAAGATTAAATATAATAAAATAGATCCTTATTTTTTATCTTCAATCAAAATAGACAATTTGGAGTTGAGTTTAAACGAACAAGATAAAGTCTTGATGCATACTGTTAAGGTTAATTTAGATTTATTTAACTTATTGTTAGGAAATGAAAATATTGTTTTAGATATTTTTGTTAAGGGTAGTACTTTAAATTTTGATTTAAATGATTTTAAGAGCTTTAAATCAAAAAGTTCAATTCCTATGAAATTAGAGTTAAATGATGAAAAAGCTAGTCGTGTAATAATTGGAAAGATGTTTGGTTCCTTTGAAAGTCTTCATATGCATTTAGAAGATATTAATATTAATTTTAAATTAAGTTCTGGTAGATTTTTGAGATTTCAAATTAATAATTTTGTATTAAAGACCATTGATGATGATTTTTTATTTAATTTTGTTGTTAATTTTGGTCTTCCTGAAGTTTTATATCCTGATGTTAATAGTGAAAATATTGGTAATTCAGTCTTTTATTTTGAAGGTAAATTTAAAAAAGATCTTGAAAATGGGTATATTAACTTTAGTTTTTTAGAATTTTATACAGATTACTTTACTTTTCTTGAACAAGGATTTCAAATAAATTATTCAAAGGGTAATATTGAAATTTTTAATATTATAAGAGAAAATTTGGATTTTAATTTAAAATATGACTTTAATAAAAATTTTTTAAGATTGGATGCTTTGTTTTTTGATATAAATCTTTTAGAGTGGATAAAGCTTAATGATTATTTGAAAAATTACAATAGTTATCTTGATACAAGTTTGAATGGTCAATTTGCATTTTCTTATGATTTTAAAGATAAAGATTTAAGGTATGCATTTTTATTAAACTCATCTTTGAGTGATAATATTGCAGATAAGGAAATTCAGGGTGTTAAAATACAAGTTAAAGGTAATGAAGAAATTGCAGATATACAGAATGCTTTCATAAAACTTAAGAGAGGGTTTGTTGGGTATAAGGGTTATTATTCTTTAAAAAATTTAATGCCGATAGGAAAGCTTGATTTTAAATCAGCCAAAATATTTAATTTAAATGATATTAATGGGCATTTGAATTTTAGTAAAGAAAAACAGTATTTTTGTGTAAAGTCTAAAGATTTTAGAATTGGTAGACTGAAAATTCGAGATTTAAATTTAAAGACGGATTTTGATTCAAAGAATATCCATGTTGATTATTTGTTAAATTTTGTTAACAATAATTCTATCCTTTCCTTAAAGGGTGATTTTAATAGGGAAAATTTCAATCTTAATCTAGGTATTAAAGAGTTTCCTGTACTTTTCTTTAAAGATATTTTTCCAGAAATTTTTATGAGTAAAGTTATTCCTGAGTATTTTTTGTCGGGTAAATATTTAAATTTGAATTCAGATTTTAACTTAAATATTGTTGATTATACTAAGAGTAAATTAAATGATCTTAAGTTTACTTTATTTTCAAAATTGAATAATTTTAGTTTAATGTTTGATGCTAGTGGAGAAGGGAATGCTTATAAAGTAAAATATTTTAATTATAATAGTGGTGATTATAATGTAAATTCTAGTTTTTTGGTACATTTGTTTGATGATACTTTAAAGATAGATACTAAGTTTAAATATTTAAATAGGAATTATCCTGTTTATTTTGAATTTAATTTTAAAGATAGATATGCCAATTTAAAACTTTCACCCAAGGCACAAATCAATTTAACTTATTCCGATTTAATTATAGCTTGTTTTTTTGATATTAATGATTTTCGTTTTTATAATGGCGATTCTGAAATTTTGTTAAATATAAATTCTTATGGTGATTATCAAAGAGTGACAGATGATTTGAGTATTATGCTCTCTAAATTTAGGTTAGATAAAATTTCTATTAATCCTAATTTTAATTTTAATTTTAGTTTTGAGGGTTTATATAAAGATAAAAAAGTTAGTCTTTCGAATGTTAAGTTTGTGAATAAAAATTCAAATTTACAAGGTCAAGGATATTTAAATTTAAATAATAAGCTTAATGGTAATTTAAATTTGTTTTCAACTTTAAGTTCTGAACGTTATTTTTTAGGAATTGATACTAATGAGGATGGCAGTTATTTTGTTGGTAGATTTCAGGGGTTTAATTTTGATAATTTGAAATTCTTATCATTTTTAAGTGGTAAGCTTAATGGTAATTTTATACTTAATTTTAAAGATAGTGATTTGTTTAAATATTCTCTTAATGCTTATCTTGAAACAGATGGTCTCTCTTTGGTAGGTATTCCTACATATTTTTCTTTAAATTTGGGATTGGTTGATAATAATCTTAATGTTTATAATATAAAGGCCATTCAAAATAAAAGAGAAGTTTTAACAGGTAATTTTAGATATGATTTTAAAAATTCTATTGGGCTTTCTAATTTAAATGTTAATAGTGATCTTTTCTCTTCAAAAGTGAATGCAAGTTTTCAAATGTTGGAAAATTCAGCCGAAGAAGAATTTGGAATTGTAAGGAGTGAAATTGATGGAGAGATTGCATTAAGAGAATTAATGTATAAAGACAAAAATCTTTCTGAACTTACAATTGAATTTGAAAATAATTCTGAAAGATTGATGATTTCATCAATTGAATATGATTTGATTAGTTATTTATATGAATATGCTAATGGCAATTTTAATTTGATATTAAATGATTATTTACCCCTTAGTTTTATTGCAACAGGAAATATTTTGAAGGATAAAATTACAAGTAATATAGGGAATATTAAATTTAATTCAAAATTAATTACAGAAGATTTATTATCGTCACAATTTCTTTTTAATATTAAGGAACATTTTGTTCTCTATGATCTTGATTTAGTTGGTGAATTAGCGCTTGATGGTGATTTATATAATCCAAATCTTAATGGAAAATTTCAGGTTTTAAATGGTTCTATGAGTACTGAATATTTAAAATCATTTAGACAATATGGTCAGAGTAGAATTTTAGAGTTAATTAATGTACCAGTTTCTATTAAGGATAATAGTGTTATTATTGAGAATAAATTTAATTTGGATTATTACTCCGCTATTGATGTTGTTGCTCATTTAAATCTTAATTTTTTAAGTGATAGTATTGTTGATTATTATAAAATAGATATTAATGTTTCTGGTAATTCTGGGGTACCTATCAAATTTGATAAAGTGACTATAAATTTTGTTGGACATGCTTCGGGTGATTTCTTTATTGAAGGTAATTCTGAAGAGATTATGTTTAAGGGGGATTTAAATGTCTCTAATGCGTGGTTTTATTTGCTTGAAAATTCAATTGTTGATTTATTAATAGATCCTTATAAAAAATCAAAGAATGTTGGAGTGTTTAATCCTGATTCTAAGGGTTTAGATATTGTGACGGATCTTAAGATTAATTTTGATAATAATGTTGCTTTTCATTGGCCAGATAATAAGATTTCTTTTTTAAATGCTGTTATTGTAAAAGGAAATACGCTTGAAGTTAAATCAGATACTAAAACAGATGATTTTATTCTTAAGGGTGATTTAAATATTGCAAGTGGTTCTTTTAATTATAATGGCAAACAATTTGTGTTTCGGGGTGTATCGTATATATCTTTTAATGAGAATAAAAATAAATTTGATCCTTGGGTAAAAGCTGAAGCTACAAATATTATTAAAGATGGTGGTGAGAATTTATTTATAACTATGACTATAGATAGTCCTTTAAGTTTATGGGATTTTAGGTTTTCATCTTATCCTGTACGAACAGAACAAGAGATTAAATATCTCTTGTCAAATGCAATAATTGGAGGAGGTAAACATGGATTACAATCAGCAGGTGTAAATACGCTTGAAATGGCACTTGGACTAGTTGGAGATATCCTTATTGATTTGATTGTACAACCTATTGAAGATTATATGCGTTCTGTATTAAAATTAGACCTACTGAGTATAAAAACGGATATACTAAGGAATGCTATTGGTACTTTGAGAAATTCTCCTACGTTTGTAGGTGTTCTTGATAAAACAAATGTTACAGTGGGTAAATATATTCTTGATGGTGTTTTTGCCAAAGCAGGATTTGGATTTTTAATGGAAGAAGTAACACCATTTTCTCAAAATTTAAATTTTAGTATTAATCTTGGTCTTGAACTTGATTCTCCGTTTTTCTTTATTGATTATACTTTTGATTATAATTTTATGAAGCATGGTTATGGTTTCGGGAGCCAGGTATCTATTTTTTGGAAATTTAAATATTGAGGGGTTTGAAGTGCAGTTATTTAGAACCTTTATTTTTATAGTTTGTTTTTTATTAGTATTTAATCTGTCTTATTCTCAAGATGGTTATAAGGGTAAGATTATAAAAAATATTGACTTTATTGGGCTTAAAAATATAAGCGAAGATGATCTTAAAAGTATTTTAAATGTTTATTTGGGTCAGTATTATTCTGATGAACTTTTTGATAAATTACAAGTTGATCTTTATGCTCTTGATTATTTTGATGGACTTATTCGCCCTGAGTTTAAACTTGATGATGATAAACTTGTAATTGTATTTTTTGTAAAAGAAAAATCGTTAATAAAAAGTGTTACTTTTGTTGATGATAGTGGAATTTTTTGGAATAGTGAATTACGTGAAAAGTCGAATGTTAAGGTAAAAGAAGCTTTAAATCTTTCAAAAATCAAAACAAGTGTTATTAAATTTGAAGAAATGTATCAAGATGCTGGGTATTTTGATGTTGCTGTTACATATGATATTAAAGAAGAGAATAGTTTGGTAAATATTGTATTTAAAATTAATGCAGGACCTAAATATATTGTTAAAGAGGTTTCTTTTGAAGGCAATTTGAATTTTAAGAGTCGTATTCTTAGGAAGTATCTTGTATCAAAACCAGCATCTTTATTCTTTGATGGTAAGTATTTAAAATCAAATATTGATAAAGATAAAATGCGGCTTGAATCTTATTATAAAAATAATGGATACATTAATGCGAAAGTTGTAAATAATATTGTAGATATACGTGTTCCTAGTGATTCTAAAAAATTAGAGAGAGAAGTTTACTTAAAATATTTTATTTCAGAGGGTGATATTTTTAAATTTGGTAAATTTGAAATTATTGGAAATTTGGTTTTTAAATCGGAAGAATTATTATCTTTAGTTACTTTTAAAGAAGGAGATATTTTCGATGAGTCAAAATTTGAACAAGATTTTGCAAAGATTAGAGAGAAGTATTATTCTGATGGTTATATCTTTACAGAGATTATTCCTTCTCAAACTATAAGAGATGATTTTGTAGATTATTCTATTAAAATATTAGAAAAAGATAAGGCACATATTGAGTCTATTACTGTTTCAGGTAATAACAAAACAGATTCTCATGTAATACTTAGAGAAATACCATTAATTGAGGGAGATGTTTTCAGTTTGGAGAGGCTTCGTATGGGAATGCTTAATTTGCAAAGGCTTGGTTATTTTGGAAATGTGATACCTGATGTTGTTCCAAGTAATATTGAGGGCTTAATGAAAATAAATTTTGTTGTTGAAGAGAGAGAGACAGCAAGTTTGAGATTTGGTATGAATTTTGGTGGTATTACTAATTCTTGGTTTCCATTTTCGCTTTTTGGACAGTGGGAACAATCTAATTTTTTAGGTAAAGGATATTCTCTTTCAGTAAGGCTTAATCTTGCTTTTTCTGAACAAAGTATTCGGTTGATGTTTGAAGATAATTGGTTTATGCAAACTAGATGGACTATTGGGGGGTTTTTTGATTTGTCACATTCTGTGAATACCGCTTATCAAGATATTAATGGTCCTATATTTATAGGTAAAAAAGAGGTTCCAGATCCTTTTGTAAGTTGGGAAGCATATAATAATGCTAAAAATTTTTCTGATTTTAATATTATGAATTATTCTTTGACCAAGTTTAGTATTAGTGGATTTACTGGCTATGCTTTTTCTAATTATCTTGGAAAGCAGTCATTTATTGGAACTATTCAGACAGCTTTAAAATATGTATATTATGATGATAATGTTAATAGACCTTCAAATTATTATTTGAGAGATAATTATAATACTATTAGATTTGAAAATTCTTTGGGAATTAGTGTTGCGTGGGATACGAGAAATTCTCAGTCTTTATCTAATAATGGTTTTTTATTTAAACAACAATTTGATTTTTTTGGTGGATTTTTATTTGGACAAAGTCATTTTTCAAAATCCACAACAACTTTTGAGAGATATTTTTCTCTGTTAGGTTATCAAGATGTTTTTAGTCCGTTTATCGATTTAATCTTGACTTTTAGAAGTATTTATTCAAATATTTTGCCACCACTTGGAAATGGTTTTGAAATAGAGATACAGCCGCATCATCTTTTGGTTATTAGTGAAAATTTTATGGTTGCTAGGGGATGGGGAACTTTGAGTAATATTTATAGTTCTTTTGTAAATACTATTCAGTTATCAATGCCTTTAATTAAAAATATTGTGGTTTGGGATATTTTATTTTTAGATATGGCTTCTTATGCTCTTGAAGGACAAAAAAATGCTTTATTTGTGCCTTTTAGTAATTTTATTTTTAGTTGGGGATCTGGGATTAGATTTGTTTTACCTCAAATACCTTTGTCCTTTATGATGGCTTATCCATTTTATTTTGATAATGGGAGTATTAATAGATATTATAATTATTTGGGAGGATTTCGATTTTTCTTAGCTATTGATATGAGATACTGATATAATTTAGGTAATTTTATAGGGAGGTTTTATGGCTTTCATTGTATTTTTATTTACATGTTTTTTTCCGTTAAATCTTTTGTCACTTAATGTTACAAAGATTGGTATTGTGGATTTTGAGAAAGTTGTAATTGGGTTTTTAAGTCCTCAATTAAAGTCTAACCTTGAACAGTTGAAAAATCATTATCAAGAGCGAATTGATACTTTGAATTCTGAGATTAAAGATTTAAGGAAAATGTATGATGATTCTATGGAGATACATGATTTAGATAATGCTAAATTATATGGTAATCAGTATAATTTAAAGATTGATGAACTTAAAAAACTTAAAAATTTGGCGAAAAGTAATTTTGAACAACAAAAACAAATTAATATAAACAGCTTAAATAATGATGGAATACTTTGGAGTAAGATACTTAAGAGTATTCAACACGTTGCAGAAACCAGTGGTATTTCTTTGGTTATGAAAAAGGATAATCCTTATATTCTTTATTATAATAGTACAGTTGATATAACGGATGATGTTGTTAAGTATTTAAATGAACAATAGTGTATTGTTATAATATGTTTTTGTTTAATTTTAATTGCTATTTTCTTTTTTAAGTCTTCTAATTAGAGTACAAAATTCTTTTTTGTTGTCTCTATTTAGGCTTGAAAGTAAAATATGTGATTTTAGCATAGATTTAAATATTGTGTTTTTATGTGTGTTAAAACAAAAATATTCTTGCATATCACTTTTATGTAATTTTTCTTTTCTATTTTCTATTTTTAATATTTTTTCAAGACCAAGCGATCTTAAGTTTTGAAGTGCTTCTTTACTAGAATTTATTATTTTGAAATTTTTTTTATGCTCATTGCTTTTATTGTCAATATATAGCAATACTCCCATAAAAGTTGAATCTAAATATTGAGTTTCAGATAAATCTATATATAAATTATTTATTTTATCATTGTTATTAATAAATGTATTTTTAATGAATGTTTTAAAATTAACAGAATATAATGCTGTGAATCTGTTAATTAGCTTTATGAAAATAGAATCGCCTTTACACACGTAAAAGACATTGCTTTGAGAAGTATCTTTTTCCATTTTTCATTCTTTTGATATTTTTAAGTATATTGTAAAGTTTTAATAATATCAATTATAATTTTAGTGTTATCTATATGAAAAAAGATATTACGCCGATGATGAGGCAGTATTTAGATATTAAAGACAAATATAAAGATTCTATTCTATTTTTTAGAGTAGGTAGTTTTTATGAGATGTTTTTTGATGATGCTATAGAAGGAAGTAAGCTTTTAGGTTTAACTTTGACTAAAAGAGAAAATGTCCCTATGTGTGGGGTGCCTTGTCATACAAGCAGAGAATATATTAAAAAATTAATTTTGCTTGATAGGAAGGTTGCAATTTGTGAACAAGGATTGCAAACTGAGCCTAAGGGTCCATTAGAAAGAGAAGTTGTTGAAGTTATAAGTCCTGGTGTTGTGATTGATGAGGATTTTTTACAAGATGATGTTAATAATTATTTAGTAGCTATTAGTGATTATAAGGATTATTGTTCATTTTCTTATATAGATTTATCAACATCTAAGCTAGGAATTATTTTTTATAAAGGAAATTTTTTAGAAAAGTTAAGACGTGATATTGAAAAATATTCTCCAAAGGAAATAATAGTTTCTGATGATTTTTACTATGAATATTTAGAAAAGCTTGTTCTTGATCGATTTTTAGTTAATAAAGTTCCTAGTTGGCATTTAGATAAGGATATTGCTATTAAATCATTGAAAGAACATTTTAATGTTGTTAGTTTAAGTGTTCTTGGTTTTATAGAGAGTGAGCCTTATTACATTTCATCTTTTTTAATAATAGATTACATAAAGAACAATTTAAAAAATTTATTGATTAATATTGATACGATTAATATTAATAATGATTCTGATTATATGTTTCTTGATGATGTTACTCAGATAAATCTTGAACTTGTAAAAAATAATAATGATTTGACAGTTTGCTATTCTCTTTATTCAGTGTTGAATGATTGTAAGACACCAATGGGAAAGAGACTTTTAAGAGAGTATATATTAAATCCTCTTTTGGATATTGGTGCAATTAATAATAGATTATTTCATGTAGACTTTTTAAGTAATAATGTTAATTTAAGCATGCAATTGAGAAATATTCTTAGTGATGTTTGGGATATTGAGAGAATAATATCAAGACTTCAGATGAGAAAATATGTAAAAAAAGATTTTTTGTTTATTAAAGAAACTTTGTTGGCATTTTTTTCAGTGAAAGAATTACTTAATGAACATTCTTTTAATTATTGGATATTTGATGTTAATGATGAAACCAGCATAATGGAAGTTTATTCTTTAATTGATAGTTCTATTTCAAATGAACAAGATGAACTTATAAAACATGGGTATAATGTTAAGATTGATCGTTTAAGAGAAATTAAAAATAATGCAAGTAAGTATATTGATGATTATCTTAATTTTGAGAGAGATTTTAATAAAATTAATAGTCTTAAGATCAAGAAAACTAACATTAAAGGTTTGTTTTTTGAGGTTACAAAAAGTTATTATGGACAAGTTCCATCTCACTTTATAGAGAGTCAGAATTTAAATTCTGCTAAGAGATACAAAACCAACAAACTTATTGAACTTGAGCGAGATATTAATGATGCTGAAGATAATTTGTTAGCTTTTGAGCAGGAAATTTTTGATGAGATAGCTTTAAGAGTTGTTAAATATAGTGTCATTATTAAAAAAATTGCTGAGTTTTTTGCGTATATCGATGTAATTGCAAATTTTGCATATTTGGCTAGAAAAAATGAATATGTAAGACCTATTTTGACAAATAATAAAGAAATTATTCTTGAGTGTGCTAGACATCCTGTTGTTGAGCATTATATGAGAGGCGTTGGATCTTTTACTAAAAATTCTGTCAAAATTAATAGTGAGAAATATTTTTGTTTGATTACTGGCCCTAATATGGCAGGAAAATCAACTTATTTGCGTCAGACTGCGTTAATTGTTTTAATGAGTCATATTGGATCTTTCGTGCCTGCTAGTAAGGCGATAATAGGGGTTACAGATAAGATTTTTTGTAGAATAGGTGCAAGTGACAATATTGCTAAAGGTGAATCTACGTTTTTAGTAGAAATGAATGAGACGGCTAATATTTTAAGGAATGCAACTCAAAATAGTTTAATTATTATGGATGAAGTTGGTAGAGGTACTAGTACTAATGATGGACTTGCTATTGCCTATTCAATTGTTGAATATATTTTAAAGCATATTAAGGCTAGGAGTTTATTTGCAACTCATTTTCATGAACTATCAGCTATTAATCATGATTCTTTTGTGAATCTTTCAATGAAAATAGAGCAACAAGGGGATGAACTTATTTTTTTAAGGGAGGTCGAAGAGAAACCCTCTCTTAATTCTTATGGGATTTATGTTGCTCAAATAGCTGGCATACCTTTAGAAGTTGTAAAAAGAGCTAATATTATTCTTAAGAGTTTGGCTAGTCGAGAACATTTTTGTATATCTAATTTTACTACTATGACTTCTGTTATTGATGAGAAATTACCAGAAAAAAGTTTAAATTATCAGTCTGAACATAAGTCTGAACTTAATGCTTATTTTGAACTTCAGAATTTTATCTCTCAAATAAATATTAATAGTATTACTCCTTTTCAAGCAATGAATCTGTTAAATGAAATAATATTAAGAATTAAAACTTAAGATCGTGTCAATGTGGAATTGGACTGTTTTAAAAAGTATATTTTTTCCTTTTTGTTCTTGTTGTCATAGAAATTATGTTTATTTAAATTCCCTTTGCAAGCAGTGCGTTACTTTGTTTCATTTTGATATTAAGTTGAGAGATGATATTTGGTATTTTTTTGAATATAAAGATGAATATAAAAAATTAATTCTTGCTTATAAGAGTGATGGACAAAAATTACTTGGTAAATTTTTTGCAAATATAATTTTTCAATTTTTAATGAATATTGATTTTGATTTGGTTGTGAGTGTTCCTTGTAGTTTTAAAAGAAATTTTTTTTATGATTTTGATCATATGGAATATATTGGTAATTTATTATCTAAGAGAGGGGTAAATTATATCAATATTTTTAAACGAGGTTTGGGTAGGAGTCAAAAGTTATTACGTGGAAATTTGAGATATACTAATTTAGAGAATAAGATTACGTTAAGATCTAAATATAAATATATGAAATTTAAAAGAATCGTGCTTATTGATGATATTGTGACAACCGGAACATCTATGACGTTTTGTGAGAATATTCTCATAAAGAATGGGTTTTATAATGTGATAAAACTGTCAATTGCTAGAGTTTAGTTGATGATTAGTGTATTGACATTTGTTGACATTAATGTTACATTTGACTTGGATTGATTATTTTATTTAATAAGGTTCTTTTAAAAAGAGCCTTATTCTTTTTAGGAATGTGATTGGTTAAAATTTCTGATAATAGTGAAATTTATAATTTAATAAAGGATGTAACCTATCTATTAGGAATCTCAATTATAGAAATTAATACTTTTAGAAGAAGAGATGAATTTAAAATACAGATAGTTCTTTATAAGAGTGATAATTTCGGTGTTGATATGCTTTGTGATTTACATAAAATGATTTTATTGAAATTGGAAGCGGTTCTTAAATATAATGTTAGTTTAGAAATCTCTACGCCTGGAATAAATAGAAAAATTAAGAGTGATAGAGAGTTTAAGATTTTTGAGGGTAAAAAAATCAAATTGATGTTAAATAATGATTTTGAAGAAGGTTTTATCTTAAGAGCAGAGAGGGATGGTTTTATTTTTAAAACGGAGTATAAAGAAGTAAAAATTCTTTATAGCAATGTTAAGAAGGCTAAATTGTCTTAAAGGAGTCTTGGATATGATAAAGGGTACTGGTCAAATGATTGCCAATATTGCTAGTGAGCGGGGAATGAGTATAGATGCTATTAGGAAGACGGTTAGAGAATCGGTAATAATAGCTTATAAGAAATATTTTGGAACAAGTGATAATGCTTTAATTAAGTTTGATGATAATACTGGGGACTTAATAGTTTATTCTAAGAAGAAGGTTGTGGATGAAGTTAAAAATAATGTGATGGAGATATTAGTAGATGATGCTAAAACATTTGAACTTGTAGATAATGAATATGTTTATGTTGAAATTAATCCTAAAATTTTTGATAGACTGTCAATTCAGGTTGCTAAACAAAGAACTAAGAGTGATTTGCAGGGAATTGAGGATAATGAACTTTATTTAGAATTTAAGCACAAATTACATAAAATTGTTATTGGTTATGTTCAACAAAATCGAAATGGAGATCTTTATGTTAATCTTGGTAGTACAGATGGTGTTATTCCTAAGAAATATCAGTCTCCAAGAGAAGTTTATAGTCTTAATGATAAAGTTCGAGTTCTTGTTTATAGTGTTAAAAAAGGAAGGAATGGGATAGAGGTAATTTTGTCAAGAACCCATCCTAAATTTATTGAGGAATTACTTGCTCTTGAAATTCCTGAGATTGAAGAGGGAATTATTAAGATACATAAAATAGTAAGGGACCCAGGTTATAGAACTAAAGTAGCTGTTTATTCTGAGAAAGAAGAAGTCGATTCTGTGGGTCCTTGTATTGGACAAAAGGGTGTTAGAATTCAGTCAATAATTAAAGAACTTGAAGGAGAAAAAATAGATATTATTCCTTATTCTAAAGATATTAAGGAGTTTATTAAAGATTCTTTAACTCCAGCTAAGATAGATAATGTGTATATTATTGATGAAGATTTGCATAAGGCATTAGTTGTTGTAAGTGATGAGCAACTTTCGCTTGCAATAGGTAAAATGGGACAAAATGTTAGACTTGCAAATAGGCTTCTTGATTGGGCAATTGATGTTAAAACTAGTAGTCAATTTGCTGAAATGAAGGCAAGTGGAGAGTTTAAGCAAGATACTTTTGAAATGTTTGACAAAATTATTCAGGATAATGTTCAGGAAGATGAATTTGAAGAGATAAACAAAATTAGTGAACTTAAAGTTCTTGATGATGATATTGTTGCCAAATTGATTCAAAGAGATCTTGATGATATTGATAATTTTTTAAATGCCAGTGAAGATAAGCTTTTTGAGTTAGGAATAACTTATGAAAAGCAAGAAGAGATAAATAAAATATTAAAAGAAGGAATGGTAATAATTTCTAATGACGATGAATCTGTTGAGGGTGTGAAAGATGAGGAAGATTTACTTTGTCCTGAGTGTGGTACTGTTATTAATGAAAATATGACTTTTTGTCCGGGTTGTAAGATAGGGCTTAGTTTTGAATTTGAAGAGGAGTAATAGTTTGTCAGAAAATATTGATGATGATCGCAGTGAAGATGAAAAAAAAATTAAGGTTGTTAAATTACGAAAGAAGGTGGTAAAGGTTGTAACTCATACTGATAAAAACTTGAATAGGTCTAGAGATGATTCTTTTAAACCTTCAAATTCATGGAATAATCAATCTTCTGGTAGGGGGTATTCGTATGATAATAGGGATAGGGGTGTGCGATCTTCTTCTTTTCATACAGATAACAGGGGTAATTCTGGTACAGTGCAACAAGGCAATAAGGGATATGCTCATAGAAACTATTCTTACAATAGGGATAATAATAGTAGAGATAATAGAGGGCATTCTTATTCTAGAGGGGGAGGGGTAAAATCTTCTTCTTTTCATACGGATAATAAAGATAGTTCTGGGGCACCTCAACAAGGTCATAGAAGGTATTCTAATAGAAATTCTACTTATAATAGAGATAATAGAGAAAATTCTTATTCTAGAGGGGGTGGGATAAAATCTTCTTCTTTTCATACAGATAATAAAGATAGTTCTGGGGCACCTCAACAAGGTAATAGGGTATATTCTAATAGAAACTATACTCATAGTAGAGATAATAGTAATAGTAGTAATAATAGTTCCCAGTCATTTAGAAGAGTGATTAGAACTAAGGTTGTCTCTAGTGTAACTATGTCACCTCCTTCTGATTCTGATAATAAGGGTCTTCTTAATAGAAAACTTGGCGAGAAAAAGAAACAACAACAAGAGAGCCAAAAAGTTTATAAAAGGAAGAAAGAGGAGATTGAGAGCAAAACAATAGAACAGAAAGTCTTTGAACAACTTCAGAAAAAGAAGAAAGAAAATTTAGCAAATCCAATTCCTAAGTCAATTGATATTATGGGTAGTATTACTGTTGCTGAACTTGCAAGAAAAATGAATTTAAAATCTTCAGATTTAATTGCTAAATTGATGACCTTAGGTGTAATGGCTACTATTAATGAAAAGATTGATTCTGATACTGCTACTATTTTGGTTGAAGAATATGGTTCAAGAGTTAATGTTGTTTCAATTTATGATGAAACAGTGATAGAGGCAGAGGAAGATGATGAGAGTAAGGAAGTTACAAAACCACCTGTCATTACAATAATGGGACATGTTGATCATGGAAAGACTAGACTTTTATCAGTGTTGCAGAATATTGATATCAATCAAACTGAATTTGGTGGGATTACGCAACATATTGGGGCTTATACTATTAATTACAATGAGCATGAAATAACTTTTCTAGATACTCCAGGACATGAGGCTTTTACAATGATGAGGAGCAGGGGAGCACAAGTTACTGATATTGTTGTTCTTGTTGTCTCTGCTGTTGATGGGGTAATGCCACAGACTGTTGAGGCTATTAATCATGCAAAAGATGCAAATGTACCTATCATAGTCGCAGTTAATAAAATTGATTTACCAGATTCAAATCTAGATAAGGTTAAGCATCAACTTTCAGAGTATGATTTGATACCTGAAGATTGGGGTGGGAATACAATTTTTGTTGCAATATCAGCTCTTAAAAATATTGGTATTACAGAACTTCTTGATATGATTATTTTGCAAGCTGAAGTAATGTCATTAAAAGCAAATCCAACCAAAAGGGCGATTGGTAGAGTTCTTGATGCTAAGATTGATATGGGTAGAGGAGTGGTTTGTTCTGTTATAATTGAGGATGGAACTCTTTCTATAGGAGATTCTTTTGTTGGAGGAGTATATCATGGTAAAGTTAGGGCATTAATTAATGAAAGAGGAGTATCTGTTAGGAGTATTGGTCCTGCAAAAGCAATTAGTGTTTTAGGTTTTTCATCAATTCCACAAGCCGGTGATCCATTTCAAGTTACAAAAACCGAAAAAGAAGCCAAATTAATTAGTTCTAAAAGGCAAGATCTTAAGAGATATGAAGATGCTAAAAATGTGAAAAAAGTTACCATGTCAAATCTTTATGATTCAATTAAGGATGGGGAATTAAGAGAACTTAAGATAATTTTAAAAGCAGATGTTCAAGGTTCTGTTGAAGCTTTAAAACATTCTCTTGAAAAATTGACTAATAATGAAATTAGAGTAAAAGTTATTCATTCTTCGGTAGGTGCAATAACAGAGACCGATATTAGTTTTGCAGCAGCAAGTGAGGCAGTTATTATTGGTTTTCATGTGCGGCCTACAGCAAAAGCACAATTTTTGGCTGATCAAGAAAAAGTTGAAATTAGAAAGTATAATATAATTTATGATGCAATTAATGATATTAAATCAGTTCTTGAAGGTATGTTAGAACCAGATATTGAACAGCAGTTTATTGGATTTGCTGAAGTTCGTGCTGTTATTAATATTCCTAAGGTTGGGGTAGTGGCTGGATGTTATGTGTCGCAAGGGTGCATAAAGCGTGATGCTGTAACTAATATCATGAGGGATGGATATCAAGTACATTCTGGTAAAATTTCCTCACTAAGAAGATTTAAAGAGGATGTTAAGGAAGTTGGTGCTCAATATGAATGTGGTATTATGATTGATAATTATTCTAATATTAAAGAAGGTGATGTCATTGAGGCATTTGAGGTTAAGAAAGTAAAAAGACGTTTTGAGTCTTAAGAATTTTTTGTGTTTATGTATGGAAAAAGCAATAAGAAAATCAAAACTTGAGAGTTTATTAATTCAAGAGATTGGTAATTTGATAGTAACAAGATCAATTAAAGATCCTAGAGTGCATGAATTTTTAACTGTTGTAAGGGTTGAGATTGCAAATGATTTAATTAATACAAAGGTATTTGTTGGATCTATTAAAGAAGGTGTGTCTCTTGATAATGCTATTAAAGCATTGAATAATGCTAAGGGTTTTATTCAAAAAAAACTTGTTAAGCGTATTAAGGTTAGAAATACTCCTAAATTGAATTTTATAAGAGATGATACTATTTCTAAGGCTTTTTATGTTAATAAAATAATTGAAAATCTAAATTTTAGTGAAGAATAGTAAAAATTTAATGGATGGGATTATTTTATTAAATAAACTAGTTGGGATAACTTCTTATGAAGCTCTTTATCCTATAAAAAAATATTTCTCTACAAGTCGAATTGGACATACAGGTATTCTTGATAAATTTGCAAGTGGTCTTTTAGTTGTTTTAGTTGGTAAATATACTAAACTTTCAGGTTATATTACATCTTTAGATAAAGAGTATATATCAGAATTTGAATTTGGTATTGAGACTGATACACTTGATCCTAATGGTAAAATAATAAATTCAACAGATTATGTTCCCAGTTTAAATGAGGTAGTTCTTGGTGTTGAGTCTTTAATAGGTGAAATTTTTCAAGTGCCACCTCAGTTTTCTTCAATTCATGTTAAAGGTCAAAGAGCTTACAAGCTTGCTCTTAGTGGACAGTCTTTTCATTTGCAGGCTAGGAGGATAAATATATATGATATTGAAATTTTAGATTATAATATTGATTCTCGTATTTTAAAATTAAAGATCAAATGTTCTAAGGGTACCTATGTTAGAAGTATAGCAAGAGATTTGGGGCATGCTTTAGGATCATGTGCTTATGTAAAGAGCCTTAAGAGAACCCAAATTGGTGATTTTAAATTAGATGATGCTTATTGTTTTGACAAGCTTAATGATGACTCTTTACTTGGTATAGAATCTTTAAATTTTTTTGAGAAAATTTATGTTGATAATAATATGATTAGACTTATACAAAATGGTATTTATATAAATATTGCTATTAATGATGGCGAATTTAAAATTTTGAAGTCTAAGAATGAAAAAACATTAGCAATAATTTGTGGCATTGGTTTAAATAAATATAGGTATGTTATTATTTTTTAATATTTGATTTATAAATAATAATTGTTGATTTTATTGTTTGATTGCAAGATTATTGGTCTTTATTGCAATATTTTAGATAAGAAAGATTGCAATAAAGTTTTTATAATGGATTATTCTTTAGCGTTATTATTGATAATGAACTTAATTAGGTTAGATTTATGTAATTTTTAGCAAAAAAGTCTTTAGACTGTTTTTGTTATTTGAGTGAAAAAATATTATAATTGACTGATGAAGATTTTAATTATAGCAATATGGTCTATTATAGGCTTTGCTATGATGGTATAGGAGCCGTTTTTATGATTAGTAAAGAACAGAAACAAAAAATAATTACAGAATTTGGAAAAAATTCAAATGATACAGGTTCAGTTGAAGTGCAAATAGCGTTAATTACAGATAGAATAAGATATTTAACAGAGCATTTGAAAAATAATAAGAAAGATCATAGCTCTAAGAGAGGTTTATTAAAGTTAGTTGGGCAGAGAAGAAGTTTATTGAGATATTATCAAAAAAAGAATTTGGAAGCTTATAGAACCTTAATATCTAAACTTGGACTTAGAAAGTAATAAGGGGTAGGTTTTGAGAAAAATTTTAAAATTGAAAATAGGCAGAGAAGATTTAATTTTAGAAACAGGTTTGTTAGCTAAACAGGCAAATGGAGCGGTTCTTGCTACTTATGGTGGTTCTACTGTTCTTGCTACAGTCTGTTGTTCAGATTCAATTCGAGAAAATTTAGATTTTGTTCCTTTATCTGTTGAATATAATGAAAAATATTATGCTGCTGGAAAAATTCCTGGAGGTTTTATTAAAAGGGAGGGTAAGCCAAAAGATAAAGAAGTGCTTGTTTCTAGATTGATAGATAGACCTATGAGACCACTTTTTGATAAAAGATTTGGTAGGGAAATTCAGGTTGTTCCAACAACTTTGTCTACAGATCAAATGAATCCTCCTGATATTGTTGGAATGAATGCTGCTTTTACGGCTGTTTTTTTGTCAGATATTCCTTTTAATGGTCCTATTGCAGCAGTGAGGATAGCTTATTTAAATGATGAATTTATAGTAAATCCTTCTTTTGATGAAATACAAGATTCTGTTTTAGATATTGTTGTTGCGGGAAGTTTAGATGGCATTACAATGGTTGAGGGTGGTGCTAATGAAGTTAGTGAAGAAATTTTGCTTGATGCTATAGATAAGGCGTATGCTTATATTAAGCAAATTTGTGATTTACAAAAGGAATTTATATATTTAATAGGTGAGAGGGAAAAGTTACCACTTGCTTATGAGGAAAAGGTTTTTGAATTTAAGGATGATCTTAGAAGTTTAATTTATTCTGAACTTAGAGATGCGTGTTTTGTAAGGGGAAAACTTAATAGAGATAAAGCTATAAAGTTAGTTAAACAGAAAGCCTATGAACATTTTTCTTCTCTAGAGCAGATCAATGATGAGAATGAAGTTCTTTTTTATAAGGCGTGTGATGATTTTGAGCAGGAAATTGTTAGAAAATCAATCTTAGAGGATAATCTTAGAACTGATGGCCGTACTCCTACACAAATAAGAGATATTGTTGCTGAAGTTGATCTTTTAAAGCGAACCCATGGTTCTGCTCTTTTTACAAGAGGTGAAACCCAGGCATTGGCTGTTACAACATTAGGTACAAGTATTGATGAGCAAGTAATGGATGATATTGATGGTGATAAGCGTCTTAATTTTATGCTTCATTATAATTTTCCTCCGTTTTCTGTTGGAGAGACAGGTAGACTTATGACAGGAAGACGTGAAATTGGACATGGTCATTTAGCTCAAAGATCCCTTGAGGCTATGTTACCTAAAAAAGATGATTTTCCATATACCATTAGAGTAGTATCTGAAGTATTAGAATCAAATGGTTCTTCATCAATGGCAACCGTGTGTTCTGGAAGTATGTCTTTAATGGCTGCTGGAGTTCCTGTTAAAGAACAAGTTGCAGGGATAGCTATGGGACTTATTAGTAATGATGATAAGTATGTTATTTTGAGTGACATTCTTGGAGAAGAAGATCATTTAGGTGATATGGATTTTAAAGTTGCAGGAACCAAAAATGGGATTACTGGTTTTCAGATGGACATTAAAATTTCAAATGTTACAAAACAATTGATGAGAGATGCTCTTGAGCAGGCACGAATTGGAAGGATGCATATTTTATCTATTATGGATTCTGTTATTTCAAGTTCAAGAGATGATATATCTGTTAATGCGCCTAAAATTATTCAATTGCAAATTGATATTGATAAAATTTCTCTTGTTATTGGCTCTACTGGTAAGACAGTTAAATCGATTACAGATGAATTTGAAGTTAGAGTTCAAATTGAACAAGATGGTAGAATTACTCTTTTTGGAACTGATAATTTAAAGATGCAAAAAGCTAAGGCAAAGATAGAGAGTATTGTTAGGGAACCTAAGGTTGGTGAAATTTATGATGGAATTGTGAAAAAAATTAACAGTTTTGGAGCTTTCATTGAACTTACTCCTACTAAGGAAGGGTTTTTGAGTAATAGGTCAAGATCTAGAGATGATAGATATGGTGATATTAGGCATTCTAGGTATAGTAATAGACACTCTAGATATGGGAGAGATAGTAGAAGCAGCTTTGGTATGCGTTTTCCAAGATTAGAAGAAGGACAGATAGTTAAAGTTAGAATATCTGATATTGATAAATTTGGAAAAATTGAACTTGAATTAGCTAGAGATTAATAGGATATTATGGTATTTGTAAATTACATAAACATTATTTTTAAATATAAGCTTATTTTTTTAAGTTTGTTTTTATTTTTGTCGTGTCTTACTAATGAAAATATTGAAATTTCTCTTGAGAAGGGAAGTGTTGAAATTTCTTTTGATTTTATGGTTGATAATCAAGACTCGAATATTGATGACTTAAAGATTGAGGAGAGGAATTATTTATTGGGACTTAGAGATAATGAATCTTTCTTTTTAAGTGATGCTTTTTTAAAAGAAGAGAGTCCTTATTTTAAAAGTGCTAGAGAAAGTTATGCTAAACAAGATTTTGGTACAACCAGTTACTATTTGAATAAAATAGTAACTGATGAGAAAAATTATTCTAAAGAGTTAGTTGCAAAGGCAAATTTGTTTTTTGGATATTTAAATTATGGTATGGGAATTTATGATCTAGCTGAATATAATTTTGATAATTTTTTAAAAAATTATAAATATTCTCATGCGGGTCTTAGAGTTGCTGAACTTAAATATTTTGTTAAGGATAGAGTGGGTGCAATATCTGCATTAAAAGAAGTTGATCAAACTTCTCTTAACTCGGATTATGATCTTGGAATTTATAACTTTTTAAATAATAAGTTTGGAATAAATTATTTAAATTTAGAGACTTTGGGATTTTTAGATAATAGTATTTTTGATATGTTTGTTTTTGGAAGTAATGTTTTTGTTGCAAATATATTTGGTGGTCTTTTACGATATGATATTAAAAATAATGAATATAAAGTTTATATTAAAGATAAGAAAAGTATTTTTTTAAATGGTCTTAAAGGTTTTACAGAGCATAGAGGTTCTATATATATTGGCGGTAATAATGTTCTTTATTATATTGATGATTTGGAAGGGCCTGTTAAACAAGTTGAAAAACCTTTACAAATTAATTTAGGTAGTATACAGGTTTTACTGGGTGCTAAAGATGGTATTTTTGTTGGGACTCTAGATTCTGGATTATGGTTTTATTCTGATAGAGGTGAGTGGACTGATATTAAACTTAATTCTAATAGGATTTCATCATTATATTTAGATGAGGAGAGAAATTTGTTATTTGTTGGAACAATGAATAACTCTATTTATAGCGTTGATCTAAACGATTTTAATAATGTTAAGCATTTAAATTTTTTTAGTAAAGTGGAGAGTGAAAAAAATATTAATTTTATAAAAAAGTATAATAATTATTATTATATTGGAACTTATGGTGGTGGACTTTTTAGACTTAATTTAGATAATCATACTTATATAAGATATGATATTAATAATGATTTTAGTATTGGATATTTTCTTGATATGGAAATTAGGGATAAGAAACTATTATTTGCAACTTTTGAGCATGGTTTATTAATTTATGATACGATGAGTGATAGTTGGGATTATTTAGGTCCTGGTGATGGGCTTATTAGTTTAAATTTAATCAAGATTTTAAATTTTGATGATTATGTTATACTTGGGACTTTAAATAATGGTTTGGTTTTTATAAATGAGAGTATTAAAAAACAATTATGAATCTTATATAATTACTGAATTTTGCAAGTATTTTTTTATTACTTTTTTGTTTTTTCTGTTTGTATTTTTCATAAATCAAATACTTTTTTTTATGAGAATACTTCTTCAAAACTATGTGCCATTTTTTAAAGCTTTTATTTTTGTTATATACTCGCTTCCTATGGTAGTTGCTCTATCTCCACCTTTTGCAGCATTGCTTTCTGTGATACTTACCATTTATAGATTTAAACTTAATAATGAAATTTTGGCTTTTAGATCAATTGGAATATCTATTACTAATTTATTGACTCCTTTTTTAAAATTGGGAGTAATTATTGCATTAATTTCTTTTATTCTCAATGATTTTTTGCTTCCTCTTGGATCTATTGGTAGATTGAAAATTTTTAATGATATTAAAGAAGAAATACCTCATTTAATATTGAAACCTTATTCAAGTAAGCAGTATGGAGATTTGATATTTGTATCGGGGGAGAAATCCGAAACAGGTTATAAGAATGTGACTTTTTTTGATAATACTAGACTTAAAGGTTATGACAGAATATTTATGGCAAGAGAACTCAATATTCAAAAGGAAAATCATCAAGTATATTTTATTTTAAATAATGTTTTGTCAATTGCTTTAACAGAAGACGAAAAGGGATTTTATGATTATTTTTATGCTGATCGTATGAAATATTCAATTGATCAAGTTACTTTTAGTGATGGTTGGGTGTTAACTTATGTGCCTCCATCTCAGATGAGTATGAGAGATGTTTTTAAACTTGTTGTCAGGCAAAGTAAATTAGTTGAAGAATTAAATGCAAAAAATTATTTGGAAGAAGATCTTTTAAATATGAATTTTGCAAATATTTATTTAAATTATTTATATGATAAGAATAACATTTTTGATGAGAATTCTATTCTTGAAAATTTAAATTATGTTTATAATTTGAGTGTAAATTATGCTCCTTATGAAGATCTTATTGCCAATAGAAGTTATGCTTTTTTTTATTTAGAATTTTATCAAAAGATTAGTTTGCCATTATCTGTTTTATTTTTTATTTTTTTAGCTTTTGGTATGGGTATGTATTCAAATAAAAAATATTCTATTATTCTTGAACTTGTTATTTCAATTCTTATTTGTGTTTTTTATTGGGCGATGTTTATGGGTGGCAAGGTGTATACAGTTCAACATGCCCCAAACCCTATTCTTGTTATTATTTTGCCGAATATTCTTTTAATTGTTGCAGGCTTAATACTATTTTTGAGACTTCTAAAGAGATGAAAGTAGATAAAATTTTTATAAATAACATATTACTGACTTTTTTATTTATGAATTTTCTTTTTGTAATCTTAATTGTGCTTTTTGATTTATTAACAAATCTCTTAAATTATCTTGAACATAATCTTAGTATTGATGATATTATTTATATTTATTATCTTTATTTGCCTAAGTGTTTTTCAGATGGTGTAGCTTTATCTTTTCTTTTTGCTGTCTCTAATCTTCTTGGTAATCTTTCAATGAGAAATGAAATTATAGGTCTCTTTAGTTGTGGTATTTCGATTGCTAGGATATTGAGATCAATAATTATGCTTAGTGTTTTTGTTTCAG
Organism: Borrelia hispanica CRI; assembly: GCF_000500065.1. Taxonomy (NCBI): domain Bacteria; kingdom Pseudomonadati; phylum Spirochaetota; class Spirochaetia; order Spirochaetales; family Borreliaceae; genus Borrelia; species Borrelia hispanica. The sequence goes on from NZ_AYOU01000121.1 coordinate 337,816, forward strand.
TGATACTCTTTTTTTTTGATAATTATTTAGTTGTAGATACTGTTGCAGAAAGAGATGCATTTCTTAAAAATAATGTTGGTAATCAAGGTGCAAATGATAGAAATATAATTATTAAGGATTTTGCAAGAGAAATTTATAATATTAAACATTTTGATGTTGAAACTCATATTATTACTAATTTGATGATTATTTTGAAAGATCAAGATGATAATTTTAAGAAAAGATATGATATAAGTAAAGCTGAGTGGGTTGATTCTAAGTGGATGCTTTATGGTGTTAGAGAATTTTATAAAGTAGAATTGGATGTTATAGAAAAATTTTATGAAGTTCTTGATGGCGAGAATATTGTGAATTTAGAGCCAGGATATATTAAAATAATTATGCTTTCTTCAAAAACATTGAATTTTTCAAAGCTTGTTGCTTGGATTGGAGATTTAATAAGAGAAAATTTAAATTATTCTGATGCGTTATTTGATTTATTGAATAGAATATTTTTTTCATTTAGATTAATATTACTAAGTTTTACTGTGAGTTTTGTAAGTCTTTTTTTGAAGAAAAATATTTTTATATGGAGTTTATTAAATAGTATTGCATTTGCAGTTGTATATGTGATTTCAATTATGGTCTTTAATTTTTTAGCAGATCTTGGTTATTTATCCATATTTATTGCAAGTTCATTACCTACTATTTTGTTTATTATTATTAATTTTGTTGTTTATAATCTTATATGTAAATAATAGGGTTTAAGAATTTTATGTTTAGTATTATCAAAAATGATAAAAATTCTAATGCAAGGCTTGGTATACTTGAACTTCCTCATGGGAATGTTTCAACACCATGTTTTATGCCGGTTGGTACTTTGGGTGTCATGAAGGCTTTAAAGCATGATGTGCTTGAAAAATTAGGGTGTAATTTAATGCTTGCAAATACTTATCACTTGTATTTAAGACCTGGTATTGATGTAATAAAAAAATATGGAAATTTGCATAATTTTACAACTTGGAATAAAAATTTTTTGACAGATTCTGGAGGTTTTCAAGTTTTTTCTTTATCTAATTTTAGAAAAATTGAAGATGAAGGGGTAGATTTTAAATCTCATATTGATGGTTCTAGACACTATTTTACGCCTGAGAGTGTATTTAGTATGCAAGAGACTTTTGAGAGTGATATTATTATGGCTCTTGATATTTGTAGTCCTTATGGTATTGATTATGATGAGGCAAGTTTGTATACAAATATTACAACTTCTTGGGCTCGTCGTACATTGTGTGCTTATAAAAATAGAAAAGAGGGATATGAGGGTCTTTTATTTTTAATAACACAAGGTAATTTTTTTAAAGATCTAAGGAAAAGAAGCACTGAATCAATTTTGGAATTAAATAGTCCTGGTATTGCAATTGGTGGTATATCTGTTGGGGAACCAAGAGATATATATTTAGAAATTCTTGAATATAATTCTTCACTAATACCTAAAGATAAACCAAAGTACGTAATGGGTATTGGGACTCCTCATTATATATTAGATGCAATATATAATGGGATTGATATTTTTGATTGTGTTAATCCTACAAGAATTGCTAGACATGGTTCACTTTTGACTGATAATGGGATACTTCGTATTAATCGAGCTGAATTTCGTTTTGATACTTGTTCTGTTGAGAAAGAATGTTCTTGTACTTTATGTACGAGATATTCAAGGGGATATTTAAGGCATTTATTTAAGTCAGAAGAAGCACTTGGAGTGATGTTAGCTAGTGAGCACAACATTAATTATATGTTTAGACTGATTCACAAGGCTAGAAATGCAATTATGAACGATAATTTTACAAAATTTAGAAAGCTTTATTTGGATAAGTATGATGAAGGTAATTTGAATGAATAGAGATGTTATTTCAACAGTTATTGTGATGATTGCAATTTTTTTTTCTCGTGTAATGGGTTTTATTAAGATAAAAGTGTTTTCTTATTATTTTGGGGCAAATATTGAAGCAGATATTTTTAATTATGTTTTTAATATTCCCAATAATTTGAGAAAGATTATCTCTGAAGGTGCTATGACTTCAGCTTTTATGCCTGAATTTACTCATGAAAAGCATAAATCTAATAGGCATGCTATTGTTTTTTTTAGACGGGTGATCACTTTTAATATTATAACTATTAGTTTTATTATTTGTGTTATGATTTTTTTTTCTAAACAAATTATGTATTTAGTATCTTCTTACAGAGATAGTAATTTGGATTTAGCTAGTTATATATTTAATTATTTAATACTCTATATATTGCTAATAAGTTTGTCATCCATATTTGCATCGGTTTTAAATTCTTATAAAGTTTTTTTTATACCGTCTTTTGCTCCTGTTATGCTTTCTTGTAGCATTATATTAAGTATATATTTGTTTTATAGCCAATATGGTATATATAGTGCTGTTATTGGGGTTATTGTTGGTGGAATTTTACAGTTTTTAATTCAGATGATAAATTGTATTTGTATTGGTCTTATATATAGACCAATATTGAACTTTAATGATTCTTCATTTTTAATCTTTTTAAAGAGATGGTCACATATGATTTTGTCAGCCTTATTTGCAATTATTACTCAGCAAGTTTCATTTGCTCTAGCATCAACCTTGGATATTGGAAGTGTTTCTGTTTTAAGTAATGCAATTGTTTATTATCAGCTTCCTGTGGGGATTTTTTATGTCTCGATTGCTACAGTTATTTTTCCTAAGATGTCTGAATATGCTTCTTTGGGTGATAAAGAACGTTTAAATGCAATTTTTAATCAGGGAATTAATATGTTAATTTTTCTTTTAGTTCCAATGTCGTTTTTAATGTATGTTTGGGCTGCTCCTATTTTAAATTTATTACTTACGGGTGGTAAATTTTCTGTATATGATACTCAAAGGACCGTTAGTGTGCTGCAATATTTTTTATTAGGATTATTATTTTCCTCAATTTTTGGACTATTTCAAAAATATTATTTTGCAATACGTAATTCCAAAATACCATTATATTTTAATCTTATTTTTTCTGTTATTGATATTATTATTTCAGTTTTTGGTATTAAGTATTATCAAACGATAAATGTTTTGCCTATTGCACAATCAGTTTCTTTTATTATATGCATTGTTATTTTTTATTTTATTGGGTCGAGGCATGACATAAATCTTGAACTTCATAGCATTATATTAGTTCTTATTAAGTCGTTTATTTCTATTATTCCTTTATATTTATTTTATTTTTTTTTAAAAAATTTGAAGTGGGATATAGGATTTAGTTTTAATAATTTTTACTTATTAAGTGTTATAGGCATAGTTAACATTATTATTTTGATATTATGTTATTATTTGCTTGGTGTTATTAGGGTTTTTAAATTTATTAGTAGGGATATTACATGATATATTTACGGTTTATTCTTTTATTTTATATTGTTATTAATGTTTTTTCTGTGAATAAGCCACCATCATTGTCAAGTGGGTCTTTGTTACCTTTAAGGCCTGAAACTAAAATAAATGAAGATAAAATAAAATATGATCTAGATAGTGATTCATCTAAAAATTCTAATTCTAGAGATATTGACTTGAATATAAAGAAGGTAAATGATGTTATTTCCTATGGACTTGATGTTCAAGTTATTGAAATTATTGATAGTCTTAAAAAATCAGGGGATGGGGAATACAATGCTTTACTTGAAAAGAGATTACAAAAAACTTTTAATATTGATCTTAAACGGGCAATTCTTGATTTATTTTTGTCACTTCAGTATTCAGGTGGTATTGGTGCTTCAAATGATATTCTTAATAATTATGAAAGTAATAGATATCCTAATGATTTGATTAATTTGGCGATTTTATACCTTAAGAAATTAGGTGATAAGAATGACTTAAAGAAAACTCTTATTGATATTCTTGAAAATAAAGAAGGAAATATTGTGGCTATTGCTGCTTATTATCTTGGTGAACTTTCTTCCCCTGAGTATTCTAGGGAGATGATGAATGTTTATGATAAGTATTCTAATAATGATGGTGTTAAATCAGCAATACTGATTGCTCTTGGTAAATCTAATGTTATTGATTATGCAGACAGATTTTATGAAATTTCTATTGATAGTTATGAAAATCCATCCATTAAGGCTTCAGCTATTAAAGCATTATCATATCTTGCTCCTGAGAAAATAACAGAGAATGCCCATCTATATCTTCAAAATAATAATAATAATCACAATATTAAGCTTGCTATTATAGAGGCACTTTCAAGAGATGTGTCTTTAAAATCAAAAGATATTTTGCATGATTTTTTAAGAGATTCTGATGCAAATATTAGGATTCGTGCTGTTGAGGCTATTAAGGATCATAATGATATTGATTCAAAAGAGGTGTTAATTTATAAAATCAAAAGTGATCCTTCTTCAAAAGTTAGAGAAGCTTCTGGTAAAGCTTTAGTGGATATGGGTTCTGGTTATGAGGCTATACAAAAAATAGTGTTTGATTTTTCTGTTGAGAGTAACTTTAAGTTTATTGTTTTTAGTTATCTTCTAGATAAAGATATATATTCTGCTCGTTCTCTTGCGTTAGAGCTTTTGAATAAAGAAAATATTGATAAACCTTCAAAATTTCTTGTAAATATTGCTATGTTATTTTCATCTAAGAAGGGTAATTTTGATGATTTTTATTCTAAAATTATTAAGAGTCAAAATATTAATTTGATGAATCTTGCAATTAAGGGTGCTGTTTATAATAAATCAGCATTACTTTCAGATAGACTTAAAGAAATTAAAAAAACAACTAATTCAGAATATTTAAAAAAGCTTTTAGTAAATTATTGATATAAAATTTTTAAGATTTCTATTGCTGTTTCTTTTTTTGACATTTCTGGAAATTTTTTAACTTGATCTTTATTTATTATGTAAATTTTATTTACATTTGATCCAAAATATTTTAAGTCATTTGCAATAATATAGTCTAAATTTTTTGTTTCTAATTTTTCTCTGGCTTTTTTTATTAGAATTTCATCTTTTTGAGCGCAAAATCCGATGACAATTTGGTTTTTAGTTTTGTTTTTTCCTATGTGTTCAATTATGTCTAAGTTTTTGACCAATTTAATATTAAGTTCTTCCATATTATTTTTTTCAATTTTAGTTTTATAAATTTTATCAGGTCTAAAGTCTGCGACAGCTGCGGCACCAATTATTATGTCAAATTTTTTGTATATGTTTATTGTTTCTTTGTACATTTCTGCTGCTGTTTTTATTCTAATAACGTTTATTCCATAAGGTGTTTCTTCATTACTTGGTCCTGTAATGATTGTAACATTGGCTCCAAGATTTTGTGCTTCAATACCTATATTGAAACCCATTTGTCCTGTTGATTTATTGGAAAAATAACGAATAGGATCTAATGCTTCTTCGGTTCTTGAAGCAGTTATTAATATTCTTTTGTTTTTTAATGGTAATTTTGTCATGAGTGAATTTGATATGATACTTAAAATATCATTTTCATTTTTAAGGCGTCCAATAGCATTTAAAGAACATGCCAAAAAACCTTTATCGGGTTCAATAAATTTGTAATTGTATTTTTGTAATTTTTTAATGTTTTCTTGTAAGATGGGATTTTGATACATTATGTTGTTCATTGCTATTGCGAAGTAAGTTGGTGCTTTACTTGCGGATAATACTATACTTAAAATATCATCAGCAATTCCAGCTGCAATTTTAGAAATAAAATTATATGTTGCTGGAATAATTAAGATTAAATCAGCCCATCTTGCTAAGTTTATGTGTTCTACTTCTTCATGATTGGTATTCCACAGGTTTGTAATAACTTTGCTTTTAGAAAGAGTTTCGAGTGTTAGGGGTGTAATGAATTTAGTTGAATTTTCTGTCATTATAACCTTAACGTTATATCCCATTTTAATGAGATTTGAGATAATATAAGCTGATTTATAAGCTGCGATTCCCCCGCATACTCCTACTAATATGTTTTTGTGTTTTTTCATATTTATTTTATAAAATATTATATAATTGTATTTAATATTTTTAAAAGGATTTTTTATTGATAAATAAAGTATTTTTTGCAAGTGTCATATATTTATTTTTGTTTGTCTGGTGGTGTATTGCATTTTGTTTATCTTATTTTTTTATTTCTATATTTAATATTCCTATTTGGTTTTTATTATCATGTATTTTTTTTCCTATTCTTAGTTTTTTATTGGTGTGTATTTTTGTAATTGTTTTTAGAAATGACTAAGGCATGTGTTTTATTTTTTGTTTTTTTAGTTTTATATTGTTTGTATGGTTTTTTGTTTCGAGGGAAAAAAGAGGAAAAAGTATTTTTACGTGATTACTTTCTTGCAAATCGAGGTTTAAATTTTTTTGTAATGGCCTTGGTTGTTGCATCTAGTTATGTTAGTGCTAGCAGTTTTATTTCAGGCCCTTCGGCTGTTTATAGATATGGATTGTCTTTTATATTCTTAGCAGTTATTCAAATTCCTACAAGTTTAATTGCATTTGTTATTGTTGGGGAGAAATTAAATTTGGATGCTAAAAAAATTAATGCTATAAACATTATTGATTACATTGGGTATAGATATTTTAGTCGTTCTTTAGTTGTAATTAGTAGTGTTATATTAATTTTTTTTTCTTTGTTTTTAATTTCGGCTCAACTTATGGGAGGAGCTAAACTTTTAGAGGTTTTTTTTCAAATTAATTATATTGATGCTCTTATTTACTTTGCTCTCTTTGTTTTTTTATATGTGTGTTTTGGTGGATTTAAGATGATAGCATATATGGATTTGATACAGGGAATTTTAATGGTCATATCATCTGTGTTATTATTTACAAAATTAATTGATTTGGGCGATGGAATTGGCAATATTTTTAAGATGGCTCAGTTAGGACTTAGAGAGAATTTATTATTACCATCAAATTTGGATTTAAAAATAGGCTATATAATTTCTTTTTGGATATTAATAGGAGTTGGGGTGTTGGGATTGCCACAATTTGTTAATAATTTTATAGCCTTTAAAGATGTAAAAACAATTAGACATTCTCTTCCTATTGTTACTTTTGTGATAGGATTTTTAATTGTTATTATGCATTTAATAGGTTTTTTTTCACTTGTTATTTTTCCTAACTTAGCGGCAAATGATAAGGTTATTTTGGATATAGCATTAAAAGTATTAAATCCCAATGTATTTATATTTTTTTTTGTAGGACTTGTATCAGCTATAATGTCTACAATAGATTCAGGACTTCTTTTAATGTCTTCTACTTTAGTTAAGGTAATACTGTTATTAAATAGCAAGCGTGGAAATAAAATAGGAGTTAAAAGAATTACCATTATTTCTAATGTTTGTTTTATGTCAATAATAGTTTGGTTATCTTTAACCCCACCTGATTTTTTGTTTTTTATAAATATTTTTGCGATTGGAGCTTTAGAAGTTTCATTTTTTTCTATTATTATTTTTGGTCTTTATTTTAATTTTGTAAGTAAGATATCAGCTTTTATTTCTCAGTTTACAGGGCTTTTGAGTTATTTGTTGATAATTTTTTGTGATAAAACAAGTATATATTATGTTCATCCTATTGTTCCTTCATTTTTTATTTCTATATGTTCATTTTTGATAGTTAATTTTATTTGTAAAAAATGTAGTAAAATTTAGTTGTATGTTGTTTGGGGATGTTAAGAGCGTTGGGAAGTATGATGTTATTAATGTTTTAAATAATGACGATGGTAAAAGACTTGATGTAGTTTTAATAAAATTTTTAAAACTTCCTAAATCAAAGGTAATAAAGCATATTAGAAATGGTGATATTCGTTTAAATAATCTAAAGGTTTCTTTTTCACAACGGGTTTTAAAGGATGATAAAATTTATTTGTATAGGCCTTTACTTCAAGGTTTAAATTTAAATGGTGTTGTAATTAAAGATAAAACCGATATATTAAGAGATGTAGAGAGCAGAGTAGTCTATGAGGATAAGGATTTACTTGTAATTAATAAAAGAAAAGGGGTTTTAGTTCATGGAGATAGGTATTCACTTGATGTTTTGATTAATGCTTATCTTTTAGATGAAAATCTTGCATCTCTTAGTTTTAAGCCTTCTGCTGTACATAGGTTGGATAGAAATACTTCAGGTCTTATTGTTTTTGCAAAAAATATAGATTCTGCAAGGATTTTAAGTAAGGCATTTAGTAGTGGTATTGTTACCAAAAGGTATTTGGCTTTACTTGATGGTGAAATTAGAAAATCTTTAACTTATAAGAACTTTTTGTATCGTGATAAAATTGTAAAGAAGACTTTTGTTATGAATAATTTAAATAATAATATAAATAAATTTAATGCTATAACTGTTGTTAAGCCACTTTTGGTGTCTAAGTTTGCAACACTTGCTGAAGTGTCAATTAAAACAGGATTTACGCATCAAATAAGAGCACAGTGTGCTTTTAATAATCATGCTTTAATTGATGATAAGAAATATAATCCTAAATTTAAAAAAAATAATTACTTTTTACATTCTTTTTTGATAAACTTTAACCATTCTTTCTTTTTAAGAAATGAATTTTTTGTTGAACCTAGTTCAGATTTTGTGAAACGGATAAATAGTATTTTTGGTGTTTATGACTTTAAAGAATTTATTTAAGAAGATCACATTTAAAAATGCTTTAGGTGCAATTAAAGACATTTCAATTGTTATTAAACATAAATTTGTAAAGATTAAGGTTTATTCTTTAGTAGGTGTTGCTGGTACTGGAAAAAGTTTTAGGTCACATTTAATTGCAGATAAATATTCTATTCCTTTAATTATTGATGATGGTGTTTTAATTAAGAACATGAAGATTATTGCTGGGACTTCTGCTAAGTTTGAAAATAATGTGTTTGATGCAATAAGGCGTTCTATTTTTGAAGATGATGTTCATAGGAATGAAATTGTTGAAGCTCTTCGTAAAGAAAATTTTAATAAAATATTAATATTGGGAACAAGTGTTCGGATGATAGATAAAATAACATCTAGGCTTTTTTTACCAACTTCTTCTAAGATTATTTATATAACAGATATTTCTACTAAAAAAGAAATAGAAAAGGCAAGAATTTCAAGACAGATGGGTGAACATGTTGTTCCAGCAGCTGCTTTTGAGATAACATCTATTAAGCCAAATTTATTGTTGGATTCAATTCGAGTTTTTTTTAAACGTAAAGGATTTTTGTCAAAGAAAAGAAATTATGTTCGTTCTATTGTAAAACCTAATTTTCATGATGAGGGAGGTATTTTATCTGTTTCTAAAAATGCGGTAAGACAAGTGATTGAACATTGTGTTTCTGAATATAATAAAGATTATATTGTTTATAATTTAAAAATAAAAAAAAGCCATGGAAGTTATTATTTTAAGCTCTTTTTAGATATTCCACTTGGAAGTAATTTACTTGATGATGCGGAAATGCTTAGAGAGTATATTATTAATAATGTACTTAAGTATACAATAATTAATATATCTGGTATTGATGTTATTATACATAGATTTTATGAGCAAAAAGGTAATTTAGACAAATAAGATGAAAATTGGTTTGGATAATTTGAAAAATATATTTTTAGTAGGAATTAAAGGTTCTGGACTTTGTTCACTTGCTTGTTTTTTAAGTGATAAGGGATATTTTATAGAAGGAGTTGACGTTCCTTTAAAGTTCCATACCGAAGATATATTAAAGAGCAAGAATATAACATATTATGAAAATATTTATGAATTTTCACTAAAAATATATAATAGATCTTGTGATGCTTTAATATATTCATCGGCTTATGATAAGGATAATTTGCCTATTTTATTAGAAGCCTATGAACTTGGTATTCCGGTTCTTTCTTATCCTGAAGTTATTGGCGAAATTTCTAAAAAATATTATAGTATTGGAGTTGCAGGTTCTCATGGTAAGACCACTACAGCGGCATTTTTAGGTATCTTATTTCATAATTTAGGATTGCAGCCTAATTTGATATTGGGTTCTAGTGTTAAAAATTTAGAAGATAAGTCTAGTCTTGTTGGGGAAAGTAATGTATTTATTGCAGAGACTTGTGAGTATAAGGGACATTTTTTGTCTTTTTCGCCAGATATGATTGTTTTAACCAATATTGATTATGAACATGTTGATTTTTTTAAAAATTATGAAGAGGTTGAAAATGTTTTTTTGCAATATATCAATAACTTAAAGAGAAATGGGATATTGATAATAAATGCTGATGAGTTTAATTTGTTTAATATTAAAAATAAGATTATAAGAGAAGATATTAGGGTGTTTAGTGTTGGATTTAATTCTCTGTCTGATTTTAAAATTGAACATTTTGAGATTAGAGATAAATTTTTAAAATTTGATTTTTTGGGAAGTATTGATATTAAACTTAAAACTCCTTTAATTCATAATGTTTTAAATTTTTCAGTAGCACTTTTGGCTTTGAAGTTGTTTTTAGAAGAGCATAAAAAATTAGTTTGGAATTTTGATGAGAGAATAAAAATGGTAGCTAAAGAGTATATGGGCATTAAAAGAAGAATGGAATTTATTATGGAAAAAGATGGTGTTATATATCTTGATGATTATGCTCATCATCCAAAGGAAATTGAGAGTACTATTTTAGGACTTAAAAAATTTTATAATGGTAGACGTATTGTTTTAGATTTTATGCCACATACATTTACAAGAACAAAGGTTCTCTTTGATGAATTTGTGAGGGTTTTAAGTAATGTTGATGTGTTAATTTTGCATAATATATATCTTTCAGTTAGAGAAGATTTTGATCCTAATAAACTTTCTAGAGATTTGTTTTTGTCCTTAAGAGAGCTAAATGAGAATGTTTATTTTTTTGCAGAGGTGGGTGATTCTGTTGATTTTATAAAAGGCCTGTTAAAGAGAAATGATTTATTTGTTACAATGGGAGCTGGTGATAATTTTATATTGCATGATTTTTTATGAAGGTGTTTTAAATGAAAAGTATGACAGGATTTTTTCACTTAGAAAAAGCTATTTCAAATTATATGTTTAGTGTTAATTTGAAATCTTATAATGGTAAATTTTTAGAATTTAAATTTAAATTGCCCGAAGTTTTATATGCTTATGAACTTGATATAAGAAATTTTATTGCAACTTATGTAAAGAGAGGTAATGTTTTCTTATATGTAGGATATAAGGAGATAATGCCAAATGTTAATTTCAATTTAAACCCTCATTATGTTGAGGCTATTACTCGACTTAGGGATAATTTATTGCAAAATAGTAATTTAAATATTAAGGATGAGTTGAGCCTTGGTGATTTTTTGTCTTTACGAGGGGCTTTAGTTGTTGATGATGTAGGTGTTGATCAGTCATTAATTTATGATGTTTTTAAAGAAGTCTTGAGAGAGACGTTATTGAATTATGATAAGAGTAGAATTTTTGAAGGTGAAAATATTAAACAAGATGTAATTTCAATGCTTGTATTAATAGAGAAAGATTTAGAGTTATTAAAAAAATCTCATGATAGTATAAATAATAAACTTTTTTCAAGTATTAAGGAGAATCTATTAAAATTGATGGATGATTTTAGTGATGTCAATGTTGCAGAAGAGGCTGCTAAAATGGCAATTCGATTAGATATTAATGAAGAAATAGTAAGATTATATTCACATATAAATAATTTTTATAGAAATCTTGAACATGAGGTATGTGGGAAGGTTTTAGAATTTATTGCTCAGGAGATGCATAGAGAAGTTACAACTATGAGTAATAAAGCAATTGATCTTGATATTAGAAATTTAGTTTTAAAGATGAAATTAAATTTAGAAAAAATAAAGGAACATTTGAGGAATATTGAATGAGAATAGCCATTTCTAGCAAAAGTGGTTGTGGAAATACAACTGTTAGTAGTATGCTTGCAAAATATTATGGTTTAAAGCTCATTAATTATACCTTTCATGATATTGCTAGGGAAAAAAATATACCCTTTGATACATTTTATGAGAAAGAAATCATGGGCAGAAATGATTATTATTGGGATGAATATCTTGACAATAAATTATTAAAACTATCAAAAAAAGATAATACAATTCTTGCGTCTCGTCTTGCTATTTGGCTTTCAAAAGATGCCGATTTAAAAATATATCTTTATGCTAAGATAGAAATTAGGGCAGAAAGAATCATAAATAGAGAAGGTGGTATGTATTCTGATATTTTGGTTAGTACTTTTAATAGAGATTTTAATGATTCTAAGAGATATTTATCTGTGTATAATATAAATATTGATAATTATTTAGATGTAGCTGATTTTATAGTTGATACTACAGATCAATCTGCAAATAAAGTTTTTGAGTTGATAAAAAATGAAATAGAGAAAAGAAATTTATATGTTAAATAAATTAAGGAGGTTTTTTAAGGTAATGAAAATTCCGTTAAAAAAAATACAAGATTTTGATGGGAATTATTATGAGCTTGTGATGGCTGTAATAGTGCGTACAGATCAGATTATTGAACAGATTTCTTTAGCAGAACATAGTATTGCTGATGAAAGGGTTGTCAGTCAAGCTTTTAATGATATTTTTGCTAAGCGATTTTTATATTCAATTGAAGACAAATAAAATAGTTTTTATATTTGGTCCTACAGCTGTAGGTAAAAGTGATATTCTCTTTCACTTTCCAAAAGGTGTGGCAGAAGTAATTAGCGTTGATTCTATTCAAGTTTATAAAGAATTTGATATTGCCTCTTGTAAGCCGAGCATAGAATTGAGGTCTCATATAAGACATCATTTAGTTGATTTTTTAGAACCTATTTATGAGTATAATCTTGGAATCTTTTATAAGGAAGCATGCAAAATAATAGAAACTTTAAGAGAGCAAAAAAAAATACCTATATTTGTAGGGGGATCGGCTTTTTATTTTAAACATTTGAAATATGGATTACCCAGTACACCACCTGTTTCTGAAAAAGTGAGACTTTATGTTAATAACCTTTTTATTACAATGGGTAAAGATTGTCTTTTGGAGGAACTTAAGAGAGTTGATTTTAAACGGTATGAATCAGTTAATCACAATGATATTTATAGAATGAAGAGATCCCTTGAAGTTTATTATCAAACAGGTATTCCAATTAGTCAATTTTTACAAAGAGAGGATATGTTTGAAAATATTCTAGCTATTGGGTTGAAAAGACCTATGGACGAGATGAAATCTAGAATAATCTCTAGAGTGAACAATATGATTGATTGTGGATTGCTTGATGAGATTAAAAGCTTATTGGGAAAAGGATATGATGAGAAAACACCAGCTTTTAAAGGAATAGGATATCGTGAATTTTTATTGTGGAAGAGTAGACCTTGTTATGTATTAAATGATATAATCAACCTGATAGTTAAGAATTCATTTTTGTATGTAAAAAGGCAAATGACTTTTTTTAATAAACTTCCTAATGTTTTATGGTTTCATCCAGATGATGATTTACAGGACATTTTGGATTTAATTTTTGTTGAATAAGGAGATATGAGACGTGCCTTGTGGAAGAAAAAGAAAATTAAAAAAAATATCTACTCATAAGCGAAAGAAAAAAAGAAGAAAGAATAGACATAAAAAGAAAAATAAATAATAAAGATGTTAGTTAAAAAACTAACATCTTTATGTGATTAGTTTATTCAATAATTATATTATCTATTATGTTGATATCTTTGCTAAAGATGTATCCCTTGTTTCCTTTATAGGTCGCTAATACCCATTTTCCTTTAATGCCATGCTGTTCTGTATCTTGCATGATTTTTTCAATTCTAACTATTTCATCTTTTCTAATTATTGTTAGATAATCATAATTGGTGTTTTGTGTTTGAATTGTATTATTTAAAATGGTATAATTTCTTGTTATGATTCCTACTTTTTGGGGAAAGCCTAGGATGCTGCTTTTTGGCAATTTAAATTCTTTTGTTAAATAAACTTCTGGTTTTGTTTTACATGTTAAAAAAAATATAATTAAGGGCAATAATTTTATTTTCATAATATTATTATAGATATTCTTGATATACAACTATATATAATAATATAATGTTTTTTTAGAAAGTTTAAGGATTATCAATGAAAAAATATGTTTTTTTGTTATTTTTATTTTTTCCTTTGGGTGATTTAATATTTGCATATCCATTGTCTTTTGGAGGGGGTTTTTCTTATCAATTTACTAATTATACTAGCAAAAGTAATAAGGATATGTTGTTAGAAAATGATAGTAGAATAGATAATGGGATAAATTTCAATTTATACTTTGATGCTAATTATGTTATTTTTGATATCTCTTATAAAGATGCTTTTTTGGTTAGTCATCATAGTAGATATTTTTCTTTTGGATTTTATGGAATTTATCCTATTGTATTTAAAGAATATGTTAGAACATTATTTCCTCTTATTGGAATTAAATATACGATTGATTTAAGTTCTATAAGACAAAATTTGGTATTTGTATCTTTGGGATTTGCTACAGATCTCTTTATTCCTGAAGTTAAAGGTTTGTATATTAGACCTTTATTTATACTTTCAATTTCACCTACTTCTTTTTCTTCGGGAAGTGTTTCTTGCTTGACTACCGAAATTACTTTTGGAGTTAATGTTGGTTGGAAGTTTTTAAATTAGGTAGTTTTATTCCTAAGTGACAAGGTACTATTCTTTCTTGTCCAAAAAGATTGGATGTGGTATTTAGTTTATGAGGAAGGTTATCAACTTTTGTTACAAGTGTACTTGAGCCACCACCATCTAGATTAATAGAATTGGTAACGCCATAACTTAATGATAAATCTATTGCTTCATTTAATGAAATTCCTTTGCTATTATTAGTGCCTCTTCCTTCTACTGTGATTAGATATAAGTGCTTATTTTCGTTGTCAGTACCTATTATTGTTCTTGGATGTTTATTTTCTTTGAAATTTTTAGTATATTTTCCATTTTTGATTAATGAAAAAAAGCCACCAAAACCGTAATCAGAATTTTTAATTTCATTGTGTTTGGGGTTTAATATGATTTGATTGTTTTTTATTATAATGATACCCTGATCTTTTTTTGCTGGAGAGATTAGTTTTTTATTATATATATATATACCATTGGGATAAAACATAGTTCCTTTAATTGTATATGGACTAGTATTGATGGCAATATCTACTTTATTAGAAATTAAGAATTGACTTGTTGTTTCTCCTTTAAAATAATAATTATTCATTTTTTTATCATAAATAGGTTTTGATATTATAAACTTTAAATCTTTGTTTTTAATCTTAACAATAACATAGTTACTTTCTTGAAATGATCCTTTAATTATTTCATATTTTGGTTGTAAGTTATTTGGATAAGGTAATTTTTGTGATAATAGTGTATTGAATGGTAAAATTAATGTTATTATAAATGGTATTATTTTATTCATTTCTCTTTATTTTATAAGAATAAATACTTTTAGGATAGTTTCTTAATATTATATTTTTTAATTTTAAAGATATTTTGTCATTTTTTATTTTTGTTATTTTATATAACAAGTAAATAATTTTTATATCTATTTCTTTATTTTTTTGTAAAAGATCATTAATGTCTTCTTCACTTATGTTTTCTTCATTAAGTTTTAGTTTTAATATCAGAATTGCATTTTTTGTATTTTGGTCTTTAGGTGTTTGCAATTTTTTTAAAAAATTATTTGCTTCTTCATATTTTTTGATTTTAAGTAGATATTTGGCCATAAGTAAATAATAATATTCTAAGTTTAAACTTTTGATTGCATTTATGGTCTCAAGTTCTTTTGGTAGATTATTATTTAAGTCATATAACATGTATAGTTTATATAATTTTTCAAAATTATTTTTGTCTGTGTTATTTGTTTGAGCAAGAGGGTTAGTTAGTAATAAAGTTAATAATATTTTAGATAATGTTAAAGACATTTGATTTTATCCTAAGCATCATATACTTTTTAGTAGGAATACAAAGAAAAAAATAAAATTTATATTTCTTTCTTTGTATTTTTTATTTTTTAAATTTTAGATTTTATGTAATTTGCAATTTGTTCAGATTTTGCACCAAATATTATTTGAGCCTGATTTCCTGATGTGATAATTGTTCCAGTGGCTCCAAGATTATGCATTAAATCTTGATTTACTAATTCGGGAGATTTTACGTCTACTCTGAGTCGTGTGAAACATGAATCTATATTTATTATATTGTTAGTGCCTCCAAGAGCTTGAATTATTGCCTCAAAAGTATCATTTTGAGATAGATTGTGAATATGTTTAAAAGTTTGTTGATTAATATCATCTTCACGGCCAGGGGTTTTTATTTGAAATGCTTTAATTAGTGTGAAAAATATGGTGAAGTAAATGATACCAATTGTCAGTCCTATTGGAAGTATTAATAGTGCATTCGTTGATTTTGGGAACATTAAAAAATAATCGATGATTCCTGCTGAGAGTGCAAATGCTATGCGTATTCCAAATATATTAGTAATGATTAATGATATTCCAGTTAAAATAGCATGTATTAGGTAAAGCAGTGGTGCTATTAACATGAATGTATATTCTATTGGTTCTGTAATGCCTGTTAAAAATGAGGTTAGTGATGCTGAGAGCAGGATACCTCCTATTTCTTGTCTGCGTTCTTTTTTAGCTGTTAAGTACATTGCAAGAGCTGCACCTGGTAGTCCAAATAACATTATTGGATACATTCCTGATGTGAATCCTCCAGCTGTTGGATCTCCATTTAAATATCTTGTAATTTCTCCTTGTACTATATTTCCCTCACTTGTGGTATATTCTCCAAATACAAAATATACCAATGTATTTAAGAGTTGATGTAATCCTGTTATTATGAGCAATCTATTTAAGAATCCAAATACAAATAATCCCAAATTTCCAGCTTCTATCATCCATATTCCAATTTGATTAATGGTTATTTGTATTGGTGCCCATAAAAAGCCAAATACTATAGCAAATATTACAGCAAAGATCCCATTTGCTATTGGTACTAGTCTTTGTCCTGAAAAAAATCCTAAAAATTGTGGTATTTTATAATCTACTACTTTGTCGCTAAGCATAGCTGAACTTATTCCTGTAATGATACCTCCTAATACAGACATGTTAACAGGCTCGGTTTTTTCATTGATAATTATTGTAAATGTAGATAATCCTGCGTTTAAAATTAGATATCCTACGGCTCCTCCTAGTGCTGCAGCTGCTTTGTTATTTTTAGATAACCCCATTCCAGTTCCAATTGCAAATAATATTGGTAAGTTGCCAAGAATAGCGCTACCTGATTGTTCCATTAATTTGCCAATTTTTCCGAGTATTTCAAAAGGTTGTGTAAGAGATATTATAAGATATCCAAATCCGAGTAAAAGACCAGCAATTGGTAAAACAGCAGCAGGAGTTTGTAGTGCTTTTCCAAGATTTTGCATATTTTTCATTAAATTATGCATATTACCCCCCATGAATATGTTATTTGTTAGTTATAGTGTAGATCAACTTTCAATATGATTCTAGCTTAAATAATATTTATTTACTTTTTTTTTAAAAAAAGAAATTTAATTTTTTATAAACTTTATTTATTGTTTTTTTGATAGAAACTAGTTTTGTAATACTGTCTTGGTTGTCAATTAAGCTTTTAATACTATCCATTGATTCTTCAATTGCTACTATAAAGCTTTTTTGAGGTTTTAACCAAAAGTTATCAGAATAATCGCTTCTTAGTGATAAAAAAAGAACAGATTTTTTATTGGGATGTTGAATGAAGTTCATAGTACATTCTAAGATGTTTTTTATTTTGTCAATTTCGTTTATATTAACATTTGTGTTTTCGTATGTTTTAAGCAGTGTCCAGCTCGTTTCCATACCATTCACTATACGCATTATTTCTATTAATTTTTTATTTTTGAATATTATTAAATTTTCATATGTTAATTTTGCAAGGACATTTTTTATTGCTTTTTCTTCTTCATTTTTTAAACCTTTTGAAATTAATTGTTTAATTTCTTTTAAGCTAAATGTTAATTGATTTTTGTATTCATTTTGAAAATAAAATTTTTTTCCTCCAATTGTTATTTCTTTTTTTAGTGAATCCTTCTTTTCCTTGTGTACTATATTATTTTTGTGAGAATGATGTGATTGCTTGGTTTCTTTTTGAGGAGTGTTTTTATTTTCTTCGAATTGGATATTATTAAGCCATTCTTTTTTAAGTACTCCAATTGCCCTAGCATATCTTTTACTAGTTTCTATAATTTCTCCTGCTACGAAGTATTTTACTGAATCTGTGTTAATAAGTGAACCAGGATGAATTACTACGTTTTGAGCTTTTATTGTTTTGTATTTGTTTTTTGAAGTTTTAAAACAAATATAATCTTTCATTCCTCTCATTATTGATTTTAAGTATCCTTCGTGATCAATTTCGTTTTTATGTACAATTGGTATATCAAAACTGCTTACAATATTTTCAAGTTGCCTTTGTACATTATTAATTTCTTCAAGTCCTTGTAAATCTAAATAATTTTCTTTTGCAAAGTCTTCTTTGTTAATGGCTTTTCTATAATCTTCAAATATATTAATAAATCCTATTAAATCTCCTAGGGGATTTTTGTATTTAAGATGAGCTTGTCTGGCTTCGATTTCTTCATTTTGAGGTAGTAAAAATACTCCACTTGTTGATAGAAATGATAAACCAATTGTTGTTGGATATATTGCTTGTTGGTAGTGCATCATTGCTTCAACTAAAGCCCTTGAGTGTATTGGTATTAAGGGAAAGATTATCATGTATTTACCAATTTCTGTAAGTTCATTTTTTTCATTTATTGCATCTAGAGATTTTAGTATATCACTTGCTGTTTGGATAGATTTGATTGAGGGTTTAGAAATAAAGTCAAATTTCGTAAAATTTTTAATACCAATATCTGCTATTCTCAATATTACTTCGGAGAGATCAGTTCTGTATATTTCTTCTTTTTGATATTCATCTCTTAATTGATAATCATCTCGTTTGTATAATCTGTAACATGTACCTTTTGAAAGCCTTCCTGCTCTTCCTGCTCTTTGTGTTGCAGATGATTTTGAAATAGGGACTTCTTGTAATGAGTAGGTATGAGTTTTCATCTGGAATCTATTTGTTTTAACTTTACCGCTATCAATTACTATTTTAATATTTTCAATTGTAATTGATGTTTCTGCTATGTTTGTTGATACTATAATTTTTCTTTTATTTTTTGGTGTAGGCATAAATATTTGTTCTTGTGCTTCTTTTGCCATACGACCATATAATGGTAATATTATTAAATCTTTTTTGAGGTTTAATGCATGAATCTCTTTTATTGTTTCTTTTATTTCTTTCTCTCCAGATAGAAATATAAGAATGTCTCCTTCTTTTTTTTCTTTGATTATTCCAGCAATGATTTCTTTTATTTTGAGTATCATTGATTTTGATGTATTGAGTAGTGGTGGATTATAAATTATTTGTACAGGATAAGTAATCGTTTCTATGCTAAGTATTGGAGCATTGTTAAAGTATTTTGAAAATATTTTTGTATTTATTGTCGCTGATGAAATTATGACTTTAAAATCATTTCTTTTATTTAATATATCTTTAAGAAGCCCTAATATAAAATCTATATTTAGGCTTCTCTCATGAGCCTCGTCTATTATTATGACGTCATATTCATAAAGTAATGTGTCTTTTTTGAGTTCTTGTAATAAGACCCCGTCAGTCATTAATTTAATCTTTGTTTTAGGGCTTATGACTTCTTGGAACCTTATTTTATAACCTACTTCTTCTCCAAGGTTTACGCCAATATGTTTTGCAATGTATTCTGCTATTGATATTGTGGCTATCCTTCTTGGTTGTGTGACACCGATTTTGCCAAGTTTTGCAAGCCCTGCTTCATATATTATTCTTGGTATTTGTGTAGTTTTTCCACTTCCTGTTGGACTTTCTACTATCAAGACACTATTCGTGCTTAATTTTTTAATTAAGTCATCTTTATATTTGTAAATGGGAAGCCCAAAATCATTCATATCCTACATTAGTCCAAAAACATAAGTTGCATCTATTTGATTAAGGTCAATATTAGTAGGCAAATCAACCTTTTTCCTTTTAATTTTAGCATAAAATTTATCATTTTGTTTGTAAATATAGATTTTATTTCCAATTTTGTTTTTCGATAGAGATATTATTTTTACAATAATTCCGTTTTTTTCTAGTTTTGTGTTTAGTAATTTAATTGATTCTTCTAGTGTTATTTTATATGCTTTCATGTCTTTTTTTAGTGGACATATTATGCTATCGTTTTCAGTTTTAATATAGTCTCCAAAGATTCCTGTAGTAGCAATTATTTTTTCATTGGTTTTTGGATATTTGCCTATTATTTTTGGAAGAGAGAGTAATTGTAGAGCAAGTTCTAGCGTGATATTTTCATATTCGATGTTTTTTGTTGAAACTTTTTTAGCTTTAATGATTTTAGGTTTTTTTGGTTTGCCTGTTTTTGTAAATCCTTGTGGTTCATAAGTGTCTTCGCCGAGTTGGATAATTCCTCCATATTTTGAATTTTTATATATTACATTAAGTCCTGTTGCAGGATCAACTCCTAATATATTAGGTTGTATTTCTTTTTCTGTTATTATTTTTTGTATTTCATCTTTTTTATACAAATTTTCTAGGGGTGTTGTTAAATTAATTGCGTAATTATTGCCATTAAAAATTAAGTATGGCCCGAATTTTCCAATATTGATTTTATAATTAAATTGTTTGTCATTATTATATTCATATACCATTCTAAATTCTTCAGGGCTAATAATAGGTTCTATTTTACTTACTGTGTTTTTGAGACCTTCTTTTCCATTATAAAATGCATTTAGATATTGTATTTTATCTAATTTGCCTATTGCAATTTTGTCTAGATTTTCTTCCATATTAGATGTAAATTGCAATTCAATTAGTACTGGAAAATATTTTTTTAAAAGATTTATGACGGCAGCTCCTTTTATTGTTGGTATTAATGTGTTATTTTGTTTAAATACATATTCTCTCTCAAATAGTGTTGATATTATTGTTGCATAAGTTGAAGGACGACCTATTCCTTCTTTTTCAAGTTTTTGTACAAGTGATGCTTCTGTGTATCTTAATGGGGGTTTTGTTTCATGTTGTTCTGGTTTTATATTCAGTATAATGAATTTATCTCCTTCTTTTATAAGTGAAAAATCTATGGTGTTATCTTCATTAAATTCTTTATTATTCTTCAAGAAGCCATCAAAAATAAGTTTTGTAAAATTTGCTTTGAAAGTTAAATTTTTATATTTAAATTTTATTTTTCCTATTTTTTTTATTGCATCTTTCATACAAGATTCAATGGTTCTATCCCATATTATTTTATACATCTCTTTAGCTGTTTCGCTTTCAATTTGTATTTGTTCAGGAGGAGTGAACATTTCAGAAGGCCTGATTGCTTCATGTGCATCTTGAGCCATTTTAGCCTTGGTATACATTCTATCATTTTTTTCTATATATTCTTCTCCATATTTTTGTCTTATAATGTTTTTTATTTTTTCTTTTGCAGTTTTTGCAATCTCATAAGAATCTGTTCTCATATAGGTTATGTACCCGCTTTCATATAGTTTTTGTGCATAACTCATAATTTGTTTTGTTCCTATTTTTAATCGTCTGTTTATTTCTTGTTGTAGTGATGATGTTATGAATGGCTTTGGAGGAGTAAGTTTTATTTCTTTTGTTTCAATTGAAATTACTTCTATATTGTTTATTTGTTTGAGCTCATTTGTGATTGAATTCATTAATATTTTGTCTATAAGTATTATTTTATTAGGATCATGTAAATTTCCTGTATCATTTTCAAAGTCTTTACTTTCGGCTACATTTTTATTGTCAATTTTTTCTAATGTTGGTTTAAGTTGCATATTATTTTTGTTATGTTTACATTCAAGTGTAATTGAGTAATAGTTGGCTTTTTTAAAATTTATTCTTGACTTTTCTTTTTCTATAATTAATTGAAGTCCTACAGATTGTACTCTGCCAGCAGAAAGACCATAGGCAATCTTTTTCCAAAGTAAAGGGGAGATAGTATATCCATAAAGTCTATCGAGTATTCTTCTTGTTTCACCAGCATTAACTAAATTCATATTAATTTCTCTTGTATTATTTAGTGAGTCAATTATTGCACTTTTTGTAATTTCGTGAAATACCATTCTTTTGTAATTTTTGATTTGTAATACTTCTTTTAAGTGAAATGCTATTGTTTCGCCTTCTCTGTCTTGGTCGGTTGCAAGATATATTTCATCTTGTTCTTTTATGAGTTTTTTAAGTTTTTCAATAATCATTTTTTTATTACTTGGAATAATATAGAGTGGCTTAAAATCATTTTGGTAATCTATCGATAGATTTGCCCATTCAAATTTTTTATATTCTTCTGGTATTTCTTTGGCGCTGTTTGGTAAGTCTCTTATATGACCTATACAAGCCTCTACTGAAAATGAGCTGTCCAGATATTTTTTTATTGTTGTTGCTTTTGTTGGTGATTCTACTATTATTAATCTTTTTTGTTGCATAAAACCCTTATATTTATATAATATAACATAATGTATAAATTGTTATAATTTTTCAACAAAAATAGCACGGTATTTTATGAGTACTTATAAAATTTTACATACATCTGATTGGCATATTGGTAAAAAAATTGGGCATTTTTCTAGAATTGGTGAACAACAGCAATTCTTAAATTTTTTATTGAAATTCATTGTGAATGAAAAAATTGATCTTTTGCTTATTGCTGGTGATATTTATGATTCAAAGAGGCCTGGCATTGAAGAGCAGAAATTAATAAATGATTTTTTTTATGAATTGTCTTTTACATCTTGTAAATGGTGTGTGGTTATTGCTGGAAATCATGATAAGAAAGATTATTTTAATATTCATAAGAAGATACTTTCAAAATTTAATTTTTTTTTGGTTACAGGAGATGACATTAATAATCATTTAATTCTTTTAAAAGATGGTAATGACGTTAAATTTGTTATTGTATGTATGCCTTATGTTAATGAAAGATTGCTTGTAGATTCAAATTATCAAAATATAGATTTGAACAATAATGTATTTCTTGATAATTTTGAAAAAGCTTATCAAATGCGGATAATGGATATTCTTAAATTGCTCTCTAGAGATTATTTTAACGTTCCTAAGATATTAATGGCACATTATTTTTTTTCTAGCGGTGATATAGCAGATATTATTGTTGACACTCCTATTTTGTCCGTTAATGTTTTTGGTAATGATTTTTCTTATGTTGCACTTGGACATATTCATAATTTTAAAAAATTAAAAGATAATATAGTGTATTCGGGTTCTCCAATTCAGTATTCGTTTGATGAGGATGTTAAAAAATATGTAAACGTTTTGTTTTTTTGTGATAACAAATTGGTTGATCAAAATAGGGTTTTACTTCCTATATTTGGTAAATTGTATTTTTTTAAAGGTTCTTTTCAAGAGGTGATTGATAATTTAAATAGGATTAAGAATGAAATTTCTTATCTTTGTTATTTAAAAATTGAAATTAATGATAGGGTGAATGCAAAATTTGAGGAGCAAATTTATAATTTAACAAAATCAAGTTTCATTAATATATTTGATGTTTATTATCATTTAGAAGATTCAAGCGAAGAGTCTTTTAAAAATGATCGTAAATTGCTTGGTAGAGATGAAGTGTTAAGTAGAGATGAGAAATATTTTTTTCAAGAAAAATTGAGAAGGGATATTGTGGGTGGTTTTAAGAGAAGAAATAAATTTAAGGAAGAAGAACTTATTGCTCTTTTTGAAGAGGTGCTACTGAAGGGAAGAGCAGGGGAATATGAGGATAAATAAATTAGTATTTAAAAATATTGCGTCTTATAAAGGTGAGTATGAAATTAATTTTGATGTATCTGTTTTAAGAAGGTCTGGAATTTTTTTAATTTCCGGGAATACAGGAGCTGGGAAGAGTACAATTTTAGATTGTATTACGCTTGCTCTTTATGCACGTGTTTATAGACTTGATAAAAATATTTCGGATTCTATTTCAAAAGGTTTTGATAGTGCTTATGTGAGACTTACTTTTACTGTTTCTGAGAAGAGATATGAATCGTTTATTGAACTTAATATAAGACAAAAAGAAACACCAAAGAGTATGGTGTTAAATTGTCTTAGTGATGGAAGCTTTATTGAAAACAGAGATGATGTTTTAGTTTACATTAAGAGTCTTTGTAGATTGGATTTTGAGCAGTTTTGCCAAACTGTTATTTTGCCTCAAGGAAATTTTCAGGAATTTTTAACTTCAAATCCAAAGAGCAAAACAGCTATAATTGATAGTATTTTTAATCTCAAAAAATATGATGATATAGAGATTTTTTTAAAGAAAGAATTAGATCTTACAAAATTTAATCGAGAAAAATTAATATTTTTAGACACTGAGGGAAAAAATAAAGTTAGTATTAATAAAAAGAAAATCAATGAATTAAAAGAGATTTTGAGTTTAATTGATATAGAATCTTTGAAAAAAAATCTTGATAATGTTTATAAATTAATAGTTATCTGTGAAAAGATAATAAAATTTAATAGAAATTATTTAAATATTCAGTGTAGGATTGATAATTTAAAATTAGACTTGTCTTTTAAAATTGAGAGTAGAAAAAAGTTAAAGCATGAATATTATTTGCAGTCAAAGATCAAATTTCAGTTGGATCAAAGACTTGCATTTTATCATTCTAATGATTTTTTGGATTTGCAAAATTTTGTTAGAAGGCATAGTGAATTATTAAATGATAAGAATCAGTTTTTTTATGAATTTTTAAGAGTTCAGAAAGATTTAGAAGAATTAAAATATTTAGATTTAGATAATTTTAATTTTGATTATGTAAAAGAATTATATTATGAAAATGTTATTTTTTGTGAAATAGGCTTTGATGAGAAAGCGTATAATGTATTACTTGTAAAAGAGAGACAATTGGAAATTCAAAGAAAGAAATTGTTAGAAAAACAAAGGAAAAAGAATGTTGAAATCAAAAGTATTGCTTTAAAAGAGGTAACATTTGATTTTGATAAATATGTTTATTATGAGGCATTAAAGTTATTAAAAGGATTTTATGAGGAACTAATATTGAAATATAAAAATGGATTATCGTTATTGTTGAACTCGAATAATGGAAATAATGATTTTTCTCAGGTTGTTAATATAGATATTAAGATTGATTTTTATGAAAAATTTTTGGAACATCTTAGTAAAAATAAAGAATTGGTTGAGAGAGATATAGAAAATCTTAAGTTTCTTGAAGATGCATATAGAGCATATCAAGGAAAAGAAAAGTTAAAAATTAGTAATTTAAATGATCTTTTAGAATTAAATTCAAAGCTTCAAGTTTTACAATCTGAATTGGATGTCTTGAGATTGGATATCTTGCGTAATAAAGAAAATAAGATTAAATGGGAAGGTTGTATTTCAAAGTTTAAGAAAAATGATTCAGAAATTTTAAAAAGAGTTGGCCAAAATTTATTTCATAAGTATATAGATTATTCTGATAAAAATAAGATGTTGATTTTTGAAAGTAAATTTAAAAAAGTTTCAGAATTAAAATCAATTCTGAATGATTTAAATTCTAAAATTTCCTTAAACGACGTAAAAATTAAAGACAATTTGGATAAGATAAAAAATTTACTGTCTAATTTTAATTTAAACATTAATTTTAATGATCCTGCTTTATTAGAGGAAGAATTTGAAAAATTTTTAATTTCTCAAAGAAATATAGAAAATGATCGTGTGAAATTTGATATGTGTCTTGATAATATAAACAATGAAAAATTGAAACTTGAGAGTCAAATTGAATTTATAAAACAAACTATATTAAATTTTAAAATAGAGCTTAAAGATGAGTTAGATAATTTTACTTCTAATTTTTTGAATTTCAAATTGGCAATGCAAGGTAATACTTGTTATACAGATCCCATTGTTTTTCTTGATTCTTTAAGTCCTAGCAAGAATAGTTTGGAACATTTTTTAAAATTAAAGTCTAATTTTATGTCTCAAATTGAAGTTTTATCTAGAGAGATTAGTAAATATGATGCAGCTTTTGCAAGTGTACAAAATTTTGAATCAGAACTCAATGAACAGGAAATTAATTTAAAAAATATTAATAGTAAATTAATCAATATCAATGAACGTAATGATAAACTTGAAATTTTAAAAAAAATTATTACTGTATCTCCTAGTTTAAAATATTATGTTCAAAGTTTTTTGATCGATGAAATTCTTAGTATAGCGAATAAGAAATATTTAAGCATTATTCTTCCTGATTTTGAGCTTGAAATTAATACAGGTAGTAGAGATTTTAATTTTTTAGTTAGGAGTAAAAGGGATGGAAATATGACTCGTAATGTTAAAACTTTATCTGGTGGTGAGAGATTTCTTGTATCTTTATCTCTCTCTTTAGCCTTTTCAGATATGATAAGGGATAGTGATCTTAAAATAGAGGCGTTTTTTCTTGATGAGGGTTTTGGAAGTCTTGATGAAGATACTTTAAAAGTAGTGATACCAAAAATTTCTGATTTGCAGCGTATAGATGGGCGTCAAATAGGTATAATATCTCATGTTTCTTATTTAAAGGAAGAAATTAAGACGCAAATAGTTGTAGAGAAAGTTTCTACAGTTTCTAAAATTACTATAGAGAGTTTTTAATTTTTTATTGTATAATTATTTGAATATTTTAGGATATGGAGAATTGTATGAAACATTATATTGCGATTGATGTTGGAGGCACTAATACTAAATATTCTCTTGCAGATGGTGGTGGTAATTTTTTTGATAAATGCGAAGTTAAATCGGGTGCTACTGCTGATGAGCAAGTTGATATTTTAGTTGATATAATTAATTATTATAAGAGAGAGGATAATGTTGAAGGTGTTGCAATTTGTATTCCTGGATTTGTTGATCCTAGGGGGCTTGTTATTAGAGTGAATGCCATTAAAGGTTTTACTAATTATCCTTTAAAAGAGAGGCTTGAAAATTTAACAGGAGTAAATGTTGAAATTGAAAATGATGCTAATTGTGTGGCTTTAGCAGAAAAATTTAAAGGTAATGCTATTCATTCTAATGATTTTATTGCTTTAACGCTTGGAACAGGCATTGGTGCTGGAATATTTCTTAATGGGAAACTTGTAAGAGGATATTCTTTTATGTCTGGTGAAATTGGATTTATGATTACCAGAGGTCTTGATAATAATATTCCTTTTAATTGTAGATGGGAATCTTTAGCTTCTGTTGCAGCTTTAAGACGAAGAGTTGCTAGTCGTTTAGAAATGGAGTTAGATAATGTTTCTGGCGAATATGTTTTTGAACTTGCTGATAATGGTAATATTCATGTTAGGAATGAAATAGATTATTTTTTTGAAACTTTATCATTTGGTATTTTTAATTTAATTTTTGTCTTAAATCCTGAAAAGATATTAATTGGAGGTGGAATAAGTTCAAGATCGGATTTAATAAGCAGAATATATGATAAGCTAGAAAATTTATGGTCTTTAGAATTGGCACGTATTTATGATAATGATATTAGAAAACTTGTAAAACTTGAAATAACTAAGTTTAATAATGATTCTGGAAAAATTGGAGCGTTATATCATTATTTTGGTATAAATAGATTGTTGTGTAATTTGGATGTCTAATGATAAAAGAGGCATGTGTTTTTAATGTATTAGAGGCTTTACGTGCTGTTGAGCTTGGTGCAAGTAGAATTGAACTTTGTGAAAATATGTTTTGTGGAGGAACTACACCTTCTTATGGTACCATAAAAATTTTGAAACAAATTTTGGTGGATATTCCTATTGTTGTGATGATTAGACCACGGTGTGGTAATTTTGTGTATTCTACTTTAGAGTTTCAGGTTATGCAAGAAGATATTGAGCTTTGCAAAAGTCTTGGGGTTGAAGGGGTGGTTTTTGGTATTTTAAGAGATAATGATGAAATTGATATAGAGAGAACTAAATATTTGTTGAACTTTTCTTATCCTTTAAAGGTTACTTTTCATAAAGCGATTGATGAAACTCATAATATTAGAGATTCTGTGGTTAATCTTTTAGATATTGGTGTTCATAGAATCTTGACTTCAGGAGGGGGTCTTAAAGCAGAAGATTCGCTTATGATACTTAAAGATTTAATATTGATGAGTCAAAATAAAGCAGAAATTGTTGTTGCTGGAAAAGTTAATAAATCTAATATTGATAGTATTGATGCTATTTTAGGTGCAAAAGCTTATCATGGTAGGCTTATTGTTGGTGATTTAAGTTTATTTTAATTTATTATCACTTTTTTAATTTAGAACTTGTATTAGAAGTATTAGAAATAGGTTTGTTAATTTATGTATAAATAGTTAATGTTTATTATTTTTAGTATGTATTAAATTTGTTATAAATTCTTTAATACTCATTTTATTAACATTAAATTGAAGTTCTATGGTATTTTTATCTTGTATTTTAGATGTTATAGGCCCTGAAATTATTATTTTTGTTATATGTTTCAGGATACTTGGTATTAATTTTTTTGATGCAATAGAGAGTATTTTGGGGTTATTAGTATTTAGATAAGCTTTAAAATTATATTCGTTATCGTTTGCACTGTTTGCAATGAAAAATCCTTTATTAAAGGGAATTAAATTTGTTTTATTTATGTTGTTTGGAATTAATTTAGTGATATCATTAATCAAAATGAATATTTCATTTTGATTAATGATATCAATGTATTTTGTTATGAGTATGTTTGTATTTTGATGCGTTATTTCTTTTTGATTGATTAAGATACCTTTTTTGTCTTTAGTTGGAGTTATATATATGTTTGAATTTTTTATTTTCCATTTTGGATTCATAAATATATTTCCACATGATTGAAAATTCGGATGATTGTTTATTTTCCAAAATGCGCTTTTGGGAAAATTGCCTGTTATTATTGATGAAAAAGTTTCTGGATTTTTTGTGTAGCTTAAATATAAATTACCAACAGTATGAAGACCTATTTTGTATTTCATTTCGAGTTCACTATAGATGAATCTGTTTTTAGATAAATTTATATAAGCATATATATCTGATGAAGGGTCTAATAACATTATTGAAGATATATTTTTTTTAGGTGGATGGTAAGTTAGAGTTATACATCCTATTAAAAGCATAGCAATACAAATATTAATAATTAATTTAAGCATTTTTCTATACCTATATTTACTGATATTTCCTCATCTAATTCTAAAGTTGTTAAGGCTTTTTTATTATTAATTTCTATTGTTATTGCTAAAGTTTCAGTTTTAATATAACTTTCAAAGTTATTAATTATTTTTGTAAGTATTTCATCATTATTTGTGTATAGTATTATTCTGTCGGTAACATTGAAATTATTTTCTTTTCTTAAATTTTGTACTTTCCTTATAAGTTCTCGTGATAGTCCTTCTAGATATAATTCTTCTGTTATTAAAGTATCTAGTCCTATTGTTATAGAATCTTCATTAATTACTTTTAAATTTTTTCTTTCATGTCTTTCTAGTATTATATCTTTTAGTGTGATATCATATGTATTATTGTTGATTGTCATTATATGTGTATTGCCATTTATTATTTCTAATATGTTTTCATTGCTTAGTTTTGTTATTGCTAATGCTACTGCTTTCATATTTGTGCCGAGTTTGCTTCCAAGTTCTTTGAAGTTTGCTTTTGCTTTATAAGTTACAAGTTCTTCTTCATTGGATTTTATTTTTATTTCTTTTGCATTAATCTCTTCAAGTATTATTCCTGTCATTTCTTTTAGAGTATTTTGTTCTTTATGATTTTTAGTGATAATGTATATTGCTTTAATAGGTTTTCGTATTTTTATATTGTGCGATGCTCTTAGTGCTCTTGCAATTGCTATTACTTTTCTTATGAAATTCATTTTTTCTTCAAGTTCTATATTAACAAGTTCCTTGATTGATTGAGGATAATCATTTAAATGAATAGATTCTTTTTCATTTTTGGTCTTTAAATTTTGATATATTTCTTCTGTTAAAAATGGAATAAATGGTGCAAGCATTAGCATTAAGTTTTTTAAAGTATAATATAATGTTTCATAAGCATCTATTTTATCATTGTCATTTTCAGATTTCCAAAACCTTCTTCTTGATCGTCTGATATACCAGTTATTTAACTTGTCGATGAATGTAAGAAGTACTTCTATTGATTTTGTTAAGTTATATTTATCTATTTCTTCGTTTAATATTTGCTTTAAGCTTTCAATTTCGCTAATTATCCATTTATCAAGTATATTGGTTTTATATAGATTTATATGATTATTAGGTTTAAACTTGTCAATGATTGCGTAGGTTATAAAAAATGAGTAAGCATTCCAAATAGGGATTATAATATTTTTTAAGACATCTTTAACCCCATCATCGCTGTATTTTAGATCATCAGCTTTTATTACTGGACTCATTATCAAATAAAGTCTTAAAGCATCTGCTCCAAATGTGTTTATTATTTGTATTGGATCTGTATAATTTTTGAGTGATTTTGACATTTTTTTTCCGTCACTAGATAATACTAGTCCATTAACTATTACATTTTTGAATGCTGTCTTTTCAAAAAGAGCAGTCCCTAAAATTGTTAATGTATAAAACCATCCTCTTGTTTGATCTAATCCTTCTGCAATAAAATCAGCAGGGAAGATATTGTGGAATTTATCTTTGTCTTTAAATGGGTAATGTTTGCTTGCGTAAGGCATTGAACCAGATTCAAACCAGCAATCTAAAACCTCACTTGTTCTAACATATGTGCCACCATATTCGCTAGGCCAGGTGATCTTATCAATTTTATCTTTATGTAAATCGATAATCTTTTGTCCTGATAATTTTTCCAATTCTTCCCTAGATCCTATACATATTTTATTTCCTGTTTTTGAGCATTTCCAAATCGGTATTGGATTTCCCCAAAATCTATTTCTACTTATTGCCCAATCTCTTGCATTTTCTAGCCATTTGCCAAATCTTCCCTT
Organism: Borrelia hispanica CRI; assembly: GCF_000500065.1. Lineage (NCBI taxonomy): Bacteria > Pseudomonadati > Spirochaetota > Spirochaetia > Spirochaetales > Borreliaceae > Borrelia > Borrelia hispanica. The sequence goes on from NZ_AYOU01000121.1 coordinate 368,846, forward strand.
TTTAAGATGTTCAGGCATCCAATTTATTTGTTCATTTGATCTTATAAGTTTTTCTTTGATTTTTTCAATATTGACAAACCATGAGCTTATAGGTCTATAAATTAGAGGTGAATTTGTTCTGTAGCAGAATGGATATCTGTGTAAATAGTTTTCTCTTTTGAATAAAAGATTCATTGATTTTAATTTTTCTATTATTTTATTGTCTGCATCTTTAACAAATAATCCTTCAAAATCTTTAATTTCGATTGTGAATTTGCATTCGGCATCTATAGGAGTTATCATGTCAGTTTGAGTATTTTTTTTAAGTATTTGATAGTCTTCTTCTCCAAATGGTGCAATGTGTACTATTCCTGTTCCGTCATCGGTTGTAACGTATTCTGCTGTATGAATTTTAAAAGCCCCTTTGTTTCGTTGGTTTATAAAGTAGTCAAATAGGGGTTCATATTCTATTCCCTTGATATGTTCACCTTTAAATTGTTCTATTATTACGTATGTGTTTTCATCTTGATAATAGTGATTTAATCTTTTTGTTCCTATTATGTATATTTCATTTTTTTCTTGATCAAGTATTTTAGAGTAATCTATGTCTTTCCCAACAGCAATTCCAAGATTTGTGGGTAATGTCCAAGGAGTTGTGGTCCATGCAAGTAGATATTCATTTTTATCTTTGATCTTAAATTTGATAGTTAATGATGGATCATGAATTTCTTTGTATTCACCAAGATTGACTTCAAAATTTGATAAAGGGGTTGCAAGTTTTGGAGAATATGGCAATACATAGTAGCTTTCATAAATTAAACCTTTATTGTAAAGTGTTTTAAATACCCACCATACGGATTCCATGAATGTTAAATCCATTGTTTTGTAATTATTCTCAAAGTCAACCCATCTTCCCAGCCTTGTTATTATTTTTTCCCATTCTTTTGTATACCTTAAAACTATATTTCTACATTCTTCATTAAATTTATCGATACCATATTGTTCTATCTCATATCTTCCAGATAATTTTAAAGATTTTTCTACTTCATATTCTACTGGTAATCCATGAGTATCCCATCCAAAATATCTCTTGACATGTTTTCCTTTCATTGTTTGATATCTTGGAATTATGTCTTTAATTGTATTTGGAACAAAATGTCCAAAATGGGGAAGCCCTGTTGCAAATGGTGGACCATCATAGAATGTAAATTCTTCACATCCTTCTCGTTGTTTCATCGATTTTTCGAAAATTTTATTATAATTCCAAAATTGTAATATTTTTTCTTCTAATTGGGGAAAATGTACTTTACTTTCTACTTTTTTGAACATAAAATTTCCTTTTGTTTGATTTTTATATTGTTTTGTTCTAAATATATTTTTATTAGATTTATATTAGGATTATGAAATATTTGATTAATAATTTTTTCTTCTATGTTTTCTTTTACTGCATTTAAGATACTTCTTGCCCCAGAATTTTTATCATAATATTTTTTGATTATATGATTTTTAAGAGAGTCATCAATTTCTATTTGGATGTTTTTTAGGCTAAATTTTTTAGTAAGTTCTTTGCAGTAATTATCGTAAATTATGCTGAGATCTTTTTCTGTTAAGACATTAAAAATTATTTTTTTTTGTATTTTATCTATTAATGATGACTTAAGTTTTGTTTTAAGTTCATTATTGATTGTGCTTTTAATATCTGTATTATTGTCTGTTTTATTAAATCCAAGGATGCCTTTTCCAAGTAATATTTTACTACCAATAGATGTACTTAAAATAATGATGCTATTCTTAAAAGATATTTTATCTTCTTTATTGTCAATTAGTTCTCCATTTTCAAGTATTTGTTCTATTATGCTCAGTACGGAATTATGAGCATATTCAATATTTTCAAATATGATGAATGCTCTAGGATTATATTTTAATCTGTTTATTAAAATACCACCGTCAGTATAACCTGTATATCCCGGATTTGTTCCTATTAATTTTGATATAGAAGTTTCTTCTCTGTAGTCTGACATATCTAACTGCAATATTGAATTTTGATCTTTAATCATGATTTTTGATATTGTTTTTGATAGTATTGTTTTTCCACTTCCACTGGAACCTATGAGTAGTATTGATGTTAATGGTTGTGTATTATTGTTGATGCCTAATTTTGTTTTTACCATTTCTATAATGATTTCATATATGGCAGATTCTTGTCCAATTATTTTTTCTTTGATGTTTGTTGTTTCTTCTTTAAGATATGCAATTTCTTCTGTGAGATTGAGTTTTATCTTAATGCCAAAAAATTCATCTGTTGTATTTTTAATATCCTCAACATTTACTATTTTTGTGTTTATTTCTTGTTGTTTTTTCTGAGCTCCAGCAATGTCAATTAGATCAATTGCTTTATCGGGAAATTTTCTATTAGTTAAATACTGTGATGATAAGCTAATAACATTTTCTATGGCTTCTTTTTCATAAGTGACACCGTGATAGTTTTCAAAGTTTTTTATTATGCTGTTGATTATGTTGAGAGTTTCTTTTTCATCAGGTTCTTTGATTGATATTGTTTGAAATCTTCTAGTGAATGCCTTGTCTTTAGAGATGTGTTTTCTATATTCATCATAAGTCGTTGCACCTATTATTTGTATTGCAGAACGAGAGAGAATAGGTTTTAAGATATTTGCTGCATCAATAGAACCTTCAGAATTTCCCGCTCCTATTAAAGTGTGTATTTCATCAATAAATATTATTATGTTTTTATTGTTTTTTATAGACTTAATTATATTATTTAATCTTTCTTCAAATTCACCTCTGTATTTAGTTCCAGAAACTAAGTCATAAGTTTCAATTTGTAGTATTATTTTATTTTGTAATTGACTTTTTATTTCTTTGTTTGCAATTTTAATGGCAAGTCCTTCAACAATTGCTGTTTTTCCAATTCCAGGTTCTCCTATTAAAATTGTGCTATTTTTGTTTCTTCGTTCAAGTATGCTTATTAATGATTGAATTTCTTTTTCACGTCCTATTAGAGGATCGAGTTTTTTTTCTTTTGCAAGTATTGTGAGATTTTTAACATATTTGTTAATTTCAAAGTAGTCATTTTGTCTTGTTTCATCGTCAAATTCTTTATATGTTTCAATTAATCTTATTTTATCTCTGCTTGTTATTATATTATCTTCATCGAAGTTAAAACTTAGTTTATTAAGTTTATATTTTTTGAGAAGCTTTTTTGTTTTTAAGATCTGATAAAAAATTTCTTTTATGCCTATTAAAGTTTTGGACTTAAATTCTTTTTTTGTTTGTTCAATAAGAGTAAAAATTTCTCTGCTTATTTTTGGGATGACAATTTCATTGGTGCCAATTAAGACTTTTTCGAGCTTTTCTATCTCGTATAATGTATCTTGTTTAATATTTTTTAAAGTTTTGGTTTCTATATTTTTTATTTCAGATTTTTTAGGATGAATTAATATAGACATTAATAAATGCCAACTTGAGACTTCTCTATTTTTATTTTTTCTAGCTACTTCTCTTGACGATATTTCAACTAGGTTTGTTAATTTGTCTGTTATATTAATATTTTTCTATCTCCATCTTTATTTTGTTCATTATATCAAAAATATTATTTTTTTGTTCGTATCTTGAATGTATGGATATATAAAATTTAATTTTTGCTTCTGTGCCAGATGGTCTAATTGTTATTTCTATTTTATTTTCTAATAAAAATTTTATTGCATTTGTGGTGTGTGTATAGTCTTTTATTGGATGTATATTTCCATTCATATCGGTTTCTTTGAGTGTTGTGTAATCTAATTTCTTAATTATAATAAGACCTGCAAATTCTTTTGTAATATCGTTTCTAAATTGTAACATTAGTTTTTCTCTTAAAAAATCACCATTAGTTTCTTTAAAGATTTTATTAATTGTGAAATCTTCGTAATATCCAAATTCTTTGTACATTGTTTGGAGATATTGATTTATTGTGATTTGGTTTTTTTTTAGTGTAAACATTAAATCACAAAATCCTTTTATGGCTGAAAATGCATCTTTATCTCTAGTTCCAGTGCCAATTAGGTATCCATAACTTTCTTCACATCCAAAAATAAATTTTTTGTTTGGTTCTTTTTTTTGTATCTTATCTATTAAGTTTCCTATCCATTTAAATCCTGTATATGTTCTATATAATGTTGTGTTGTATTTTTGAGCTATTTTGTCTAACATTGGGGTTGTGACAAAAGATGCTATTATAAAGGTGTTTTTGGGATTATTTTCTCTAGATAGTAAATAGTGCATTAAGATGCATGCAATTTGATTTCCATTTAAAATTTTCCATTTTCTGTTTTCTTTGAAAGCAATACCCAATCGATCAGCATCTGGATCTGTTGCAAATGCAATGTCACAGTTTGTTTTCTTTGCAAGTTCTATTACTCTAGACATGGTTATGTGTTCTTCAGGATTGGGATATTTTACTGTAGGAAATTCTGGGTCAGGATTTATTTGTGTTTGTTCTGTTAAAAGTTCTACATTGCTACCTTTAAATAATTTCTTTATTATTGTTCCCCCTGTTCCATGCAGAGGAGTATATGCGATTCGTAAATTTGTGGTTTTACTTTTTTGATTGAAATTAGGAAATTCTTCATTTATTTTTTGTACGTATTTAATATCAATTTCATTTTTAAGTTCAATTATTATTCTTTTATTTATTCCTTCTTTTTTTGTGAATGTATGTTTGATATTAGATACTTTTTGTATTTCCGATATTATTTTTGCATCATGTGGAGCTATTATTTGAGCACCTCCTTTCCAGTATACTTTATATCCGTTGTATTCTTTTGTATTATGACTTGCTGTTATCATTATTCCAAGATCGCAGTCTAATTTTCTAACTGTGTAGGATAATTGTGGAGTTGCTCTTAAATTTTTATATATGTAAACTTGAAGGTCATTTGAGGCAAAAATTTCAGCAGCTTCATATGCAAATTCTTTTGAAAAGTGTCTTGAGTCGTAACTTATTGCGATTTTAGGATTTTGTGTTATTGTAAGGATATAGTTAGCAATTCCTTGACTTGCTTTGGCGATATTGTATGTATTAATATAGCATGATCCAGCTCCAATTATACCTCTCATTCCAGCAGTACCAAATTCTAGTTCTTTGTGAAATCTATTGTATAGTTCTGTTTCATTGTTTTCTTTAAGCAATTTGATGGCTTCATCTTTAAAAAAGTTGTTTTTTTCAAATTGAATATATTGTTTTAATTTTTTTTGAAGTTTATTATTTTTCATATTATTTTCCTTTATTTTGTTATTTGAGAATTTATAATTAAATTATAAAATAATAAAATATAACTATAGAGTTGATTATTATATTTGATTTATAATCTTTTTATTTGAGGTTTTTATGCAATTTTGTTTAAAGTCTGATTATTTTCCTGCTGGTGATCAACCAAAAGCAATAAGAGAGATTGAGGAATCTATTTTGCTTAATAATAAGTATCAGACTTTAAAGGGTGTGACAGGTAGTGGTAAAACTTTTACAATAGCTAATATTATTAGGGATTTAGAGCGTCCTTCTTTGATAATTAGTCATAATAAAACTTTATCAGCACAGCTTTATAGGGAATTTAAAGATTTTTTTCCAGATAATGCAGTTGAGTATTTTGTTTCTTACTATGATTATTATCAGCCTGAATCTTATGTTCCATCAAAGGATTTATATATAGAAAAGGAAGCTACTATTAATGAAGATATTGAAATAAAGAGAATAAGGACAGTGACATCTCTTTCTAGAAGACGAGATGTTATTGTTGTTGCCACGGTTTCTTCAATTTATGCATTAGGTTCACCAATATTTTTTAAAAGTGCTGCTAATGTTTTTTTTGTAGGACAAAAAATTTCCATTAAGGAGATAGCAGACGTTTTTGTTAAACTGCAATATGAAAGGACATTTGCAAATCTTGAACATGATAAATTTTCTATTAAGGGTGATGTTGTTGAAATATGGCCTAGTAATGAACATGGTGATTTTGCATATAGGATTTATTTGGATTTTGATAAAATTATGCAAATAAACAGAATTAGTCCACTTACAAAGAAAAATTTAGGTTTTGCTGATGAATTTACGCTTTTTGCTAAATCTTATTTTGTTATTCCTTATGAAAAAATATTAAATGCTCTGCCTGAAATACAGGTTGATTTAGAAATGCAATGTCGTTATTTTCAAGAAAATAATAAGCTTGTTGAAGCTGAAAGACTTAGACAAAGAGTGAAATATGATATTGAAATGTTAAGGGAAACAGGATTTTGTCAAGGTATAGAAAATTATTCTGCATATTTTGGCGGGGATGAAATAGATAGACCTTATTGTCTTTTCGACTTTTTTCCTGAAGATTATTTGCTATTTATTGATGAATCTCATGTTACTTTGCCTCAGTTTAGAGGAATGTATAATGGGGATTATTCAAGAAAGTTAAATCTTGTGAATTTTGGTTTTAGATTGCCATCAGCGTTGAAGAATAGGCCACTTAAGTATTATGAGTTTGAGTCTTTGATTAATCAGGCTGTTTTTGTGTCAGCAACGCCTGGCCTTGAGGAATGTGAAAAGAGTAGTGTTATTGTTGAACAAATAATACGCCCAACAGGTCTTGTTGATCCAGAGATTATTCTTAGACCTTCAGATGGACAAATAGAAGATATTTATAGTGAAATTCAAAGAAGGGTAGTTTTAAATGAGAAGATTTTAATTACGACTTTGACTAAAAAAATGTCTGAAGATTTAACAGATTATTTATTGACTCTTGGTATAAAGGCCAGGTATTTGCATGCAGAATTTAATGCTATTGAAAGGGTAAATATTATTACATCTCTTAGGAAATCAGAGATTGATGTTATTGTGGGGATTAATTTGTTAAGGGAAGGTTTAGATATTCCCGAGGTTTCTCTTGTTATTATACTAGATGCTGATAAGGTAGGATTTTTAAGGTCGGCTTCTTCTTTAATTCAGATTATTGGTAGAGCTGCTAGAAACTCACATGGTTGTGTTATAATGTACTATGATCAAATAAGTTATGCAATGCAAGAGGCCATTGAAGAAACAAGTAGAAGGCGGAATATTCAAATTGAATATAATAGAGCGAATAATATTGTTCCAAAAACTATTGTCAAAAAAGTGCAAAGTATTTTAGAAAAAGAATTTAAAAATGAAACTCTTGATTATAATGTTGAAAAAATTATTTCCGATGATAAGTTGTCTAGAGAAGATCTTATCATTAAGCTTAAGTTTGAGCTTAATGAAGCGGTTGAGGATGAGCGGTTTGAAGATGCTATCTTTTTGAGAGATAGGCTCAAAGAGCTTATTAATATATGATGTTTTAATAACGAGGAGTTTATATTTTTGAAAGAAAACATTACTGTTAGAGGTGCAAGGGAACATAATTTAAAAAATGTTGATGTTGATATTCCAAGAAATAGTTTGGTGGTAATATCTGGAAAGAGTGGTTCTGGGAAGTCATCCTTAGCTTTTGATACAATTTTTGCAGAAGGACAGAGGAGATATATGGAGTCTGTATCTTCTTATGCAAGGCAGTTTTTGGGCGTAATGAAAAAGCCAAATGTTGAATATATAGGCGGACTTTCTCCTGCTATTTCAATTGAACAGAAAACTATCAGCAATAATCCAAGATCAACGGTTGGGACTATTACTGAAATTTATGATTATTATAGATTGTTGTTTGCAAAAGTTGGCAAGCCATATTGTCCCAATGATGGAAATTTAATCGAAGAGCAATCTTTAGATAATATAATTAATGTTATTTTAAGTTATTCTGAGGGTTCCAAAGTTATATTATTTGCTCCTATTGTTATGGGTGCAAAGGGTACTCATAACAAAGAACTTGAGAAAATATTAAATCAAGGGTTTGCTAGAGTTAGGATAGATTTTCAAGATTATTTAATAGAGGATGCCGTTAACTTAAAATTAGATAAAAATAAAAAGCATAATATTGAAATTATAATAGACAAAATAAAATTGAGTAATGATATAAGAGTGAGACTTTCAGAATCTATTGAAACTGCTTTATTGGTGTCTAATGGATATTTGCGTGTAGAAATTGAAGATGATTTTAAAAAAATAGATAGAATTTTTACAGAGCATAATAGTTGTCCCTTATGTGGGTTTTCTCTTCCTGCAATAGAACCAAGGCTTTTTTCATTTAATAGTCCGTTTGGAGCTTGTAGTGAATGTTCTGGGCTTGGTATTATACTTGATTTTGATTTTGAAAAAATTTGTCCTAATATGAAACTTTCTTTTAATGAGGATGCATTTATTACGTTTAAATCAAGTTCGCCTTGGGCTTTGGCAATTTTTAAGGGCTTATCTAAACATTATGGATTTAAGTTAAATACTCCTATAAGTGATATTCCTAAGGATGTTCTTCAAAAGATTTTGTATGGAGATAATGTAAAGATAGATTTTGTTTATAAGTCTAGAGAAATGGAAGCTAAAGAAATTAGTGGAGGTTTTCATTATTCTAAGGAATTTGAAGGTCTTATTCCTCTTTTAAAGAGACGTTATCTTGCAACTGAATCTGATAGTGCTAGATCATTTTATGAAAGTTTGATGTCTCGTAGAATTTGCAATTTTTGTAAGGGAAAGAGATTGAGTTGCGAGGCTTTGTCTGTTAAATTGGGTGGGAAAGATATTCAGGAGCTTAATAGTTTATCTGTTATGGATTCTTATTTATTTTTTGAAAATATTGAGTTTGATGAGTTTGATACAAAAATTGCTAAAGAGATTTTAAAAGAAATTAGGAGTAGGCTCAAATTTTTAATTGATGTTGGACTGTCTTATTTATGTTTGGACAGAATATCTGGCACTCTTTCAGGGGGTGAAGCTCAAAGAATTAGACTTGCTACACAAATAGGTTCAGCTCTTGCTGGAGTTCTTTATGTACTTGATGAACCTAGCATTGGGTTGCATCAAAGAGATAATGAAAAATTAGTAAAGACCCTTGTTAATCTTAAAGAACTTGGCAATACAGTAATTGTTGTAGAACATGATGAACAGACTTTACGTACTGCTGATTATATTATTGATGTTGGGCCTGGAGCTGGGATTTATGGTGGGGAGATAGTTGCTAAGGGAATATTATCTGATATTTTAAATAATGAAAATAGTTTAACCGGCAAATATTTAAGTGGACAACTTAAAATAGAAGTTCCAGAAGTAAGACGTAAAATAGGGAAATCCAAAATTGTACTTTTCAATGCAAATAAAAATAATTTAAAAAATATTAACGTTCACATTCCTTTGGGAGTTTTTACTGTAATAACTGGGGTTTCTGGTAGTGGAAAGAGTACTCTTCTTAATGAGGTATTATATCCTGCTTTGGATAGTAGGTTAAAAGCGAATGAAATCTATTCTGATGGTTTTGAGAATATTATTGGCTATGAACAAATTGATAAGGTTATTCAAATAAATCAAAAACCAATAGGACGAACTCCAAGATCAAATCCGGCAACTTATGTTGGATTTTTTACAGAGATTAGGGAAATTTTTGCAAAGCTTCCAGAGTCTAAGACAAGGGGATTTAAAGCTGGTAGATTTTCTTTTAATGTTAAGGGCGGACGTTGTGAAAAATGTCAGGGTGATGGATATTTAAACATTCAGATGCATTTTTTACCTGATGTTTTTGTTCCTTGTGGTCTATGTAAAGGTAAAAAATTTAATGAAGAAACTTTGGAAATTAGGTATAAGGGGAAAAATATTTATGATGTTTTAGAAATGAGTGTTCTTGAAGCTAAAGATTTCTTTGAAAATGTTCCAAAGATTAGTCATTATTTAAACCTTTTAAAACAAGTTGGACTTGAATATATTAAATTGGGACAGTCATCAACAACCCTTTCAGGAGGAGAGGCTCAACGAATTAAATTGGCATTTGAGCTTGGTAAGAAAAGTAGTGGAAAAACTTTTTATATTATTGATGAACCAACTACGGGTTTACATTTTGATGATATAAGGAAATTATTAGAAGTATTGCAATTACTTGTTAAAAATGGAAATACTGTGGTTCTCATAGAACATAATTTAGATGTTATTAAGCAAGCGGATTATATAATAGACTTAGGTCCTGAGGGTGGAGTATCTGGAGGAAATATTGTTGTATCTGGAACTCCTGAAGAGGTTGCAAAATGCAAGAGTTCCTATACAGGAATGTTTTTGAAAAATCTTTTATAATATTAGTTTTATTAAATATTTTTAGTTGTTTTATTCTGTTTTCTCAGGATGATAGTGATAAGGATAAAAGCAAAAATAAACTGACTTTAATGCAGAAAGCTAATTTAAGGGAACTTGAGCTTTCTAGTGATGAGGATTTAAAAAAATGGGCATTAAAAGAAGGGATCAAAGAGAGAGACATTTCTAAGATAAAGTCATTGCTTTTGGAAAAATTTGGTATATCTCCTGATCTTTTTTCAAAAGATGGCAAGGATGCAGGAAGATATAAAGTAGTTATTGAGAGTACAGATAATCTTGAAAATTTTACCTATGAGCTTACGGGAGATGAAAATATTGTATTTAAAGGTAGAGTGAAACTTATTATTGAAGATGTTAAAGAGAATAAAAAACATAACATCCAAGGTGATAAGATTGTTTTTAATAAAAAAACCAAGAAGCTTTTTTCTAGTGGAAATGTTGATTATAAACTTGATTTAAGTTCTGATGAAAAATTATATTTTTATGGTAATGAATTATTTGTTGATTTTGATTCTAAAAATTTGCTTCTTAAAGATGGAATTATTCAAAAAAAAATACAGAGGAATTTAGTTGATCATATTGTTTCATTTGGGGGTAAATCTTTAAAAAGGTTGGATAATGATGCTAGCATATTAGAACAGGCTTTTGTTACAACCAGTAAAATCCCAGAACCTTATTATTCTATTAAAGCTTCTAAGATATGGATTTTACCATCTGGAGATTTTGGTATTCTTAATGCTGTGTTTTATATAGGAAGAGTACCAATGTTTTATATTCCGTTCTTTTTTAAACCAGGTGATAGTTTATTTTTTAATCCATCTTTAGGATATTTTCCCAAGAGAGGTCTTACTCTTTTTAATACTGTATATTTATTTGGGAAGAAGTCTGTTGATAGTGACAAGTTTTCTTTTTTGGATTTTGATTTTCATTCAATGTATGATTCGTCTAAAGAGCCTTATATTAGGAATGGTTATTTAACTTATTTTTTTGCAGAGGATGTTGTCTCTAAATTGAATAAAGATTATGTTAAGTTGATTTTTGATATTTATTCTAATTTGGGATTTTATACAGGTATTGATCTTAATTTAAGCAATACTTTAGATCTTTTTAAGACCTTTGAAGTTAGTTTTGGAATAGGTTTTACAAGAACTGTGCATAGACATATTCTGTCTGGAGTTTATCGTCCTTTTGATAGTAATAGTATTAATTATTCTCTTTTTAGTTTTGATAATATAAATAAGGGTAATATATTTGGGTTTGAAGTTCCTTTTAGATATTTACTTAAATCTAAGTCTGAATTTTTAATCAGTGATGCACTTTTTTCAGTAATCTTTGAACATTATTCAGATCCTTATGTGATGATTGACTTTAAAGATAGATTAGAGAGTGGAACATTTTTATCTCTTTTAAGTTCTCCAAAATCTTCATCAGAAATAGAAAAAATGATAAGCACATTTGATTGGAATTTGTCTTCTTTTTATAATCGTACTTTTGGTGATAATTCTCTTATCGATTATAGGTTAAATAATTTGGGATTTACTTTTAAATTAGCAAGTTATGATAATATATTTAATGCCAAGTCTAAGAAAAATATTAAGGATCCTACTAGAAAATGGTTTTATTTAGAGAGGATTCATTTGCCTTATATTGATTTAAATTTTCAAAAGGATCTTTATAATAATAATTGGACTGTTTCTTCTGATTCTAAAACTAAAGAAATAATTATGGGACCTAAAGTTAAAAATATTGGGGATAGTGTTGAAGATGATAAAGATAAAAGTGATTCAGAAAAACTTAAGGAAAAAAAAGATTTAATTAAAGATTTTCATTTAGTTCCTAATCCAATTGTTTCTAATGATTTTAATAAACAAGATTCTTTTTATATAAGATTTGGTATTAATCCTTATTTAAAAAATAATATATTTTTTGATGATTCTAAATTTAAATCTCCTCAGGAATTTAAATATGATGTAAAGACTTATTTGTTTGATATTAAAAATAAAATAGATTTAAAATTTTATGCTGACTTTAATAATCGACAAATTACTTTTGAAGATATTTTGTATCTTAATACTGTTGAATATAATCCCTTAGATAAAAATTATAATTTAATAGAGAAAGATAAAAAAGGTGAGCATTCAATTATTCATAAGACCACTTTAAATCTGTTACCTTTCATGATGTATCCTAATTTTTCTCGTAGTAGTATTAAATTTGAAAATAAAATTACTCTTTATTCATTTGATAAAAAGTATGATGTAGATTCTAAAATTTTAACCGGCAAGAGTAATACTGTTTTTTTAAAAAGTCCTGAAACATTTTATCAAGATTTTAATTTTGATTTGATTTATGATTATAAATTCTTTACTACTAGTTTTTCAAGTGTACTGAAAAATACTTTTGAAAGCATATATGCTTCTTCTGAATTTAAATTTTCTCTAGAATTTCCTTATTTGTTACAAGAAGTGGGTATTGGTGTTAAATATGATAAAAAATTTAAAGAAGACACTAAAAAAACTTTATTTTCAAAAAAGACATTTATTAATTCAATACCCTTAAAACCTATATATCCATATAAGCATTTAAAGATGAATCCTGCTTTATATTATAAGTTGGAACCAAGATATTTAGATTATTTAAAATTTTCTTTTTTAATTGCTTATGATCCTTTAATTAATGGATTATCTGAACTTTCGTTAAAGGTGGATGCTTATGATTTTAAATTTGCATTTGAAATGAAAAATGATTTTGAGTATAAATATGATAAATCACTTGGTGATTTTGCAAAAGTGGATTCTATGGCTAAGCTTGTTCCGTATTCTTTAAGTGCTCAGTATAAAAAAGATTTATATGAATTTAAATTTTTTGATGAAAAATTTTCAATTGGCTTTGGAACAGATGTTGGATGGAAAATGAATTTGCAAAAATTTGTTGATAATGAATTTTGGGCTGAGTTTACTTTAAAGTTTAAGTATACTAAATTTTTTGAATTGGATATTGCAACTCGTTCTATTAATACAAAAACTTTTAGATATTTTGGGGGATATATGAATCAAATTGATCTTGCAACAGTCAATTTTTTAGAAGATGTTTTTAAGTCATTTAATTTTTTTAATATTCAGGATAGAAAAGATTCATTATTTAAGATTAAAAAAATTAGTACAAGTTTTAAATTTAATTTTTATGATTGGAAATTTGTTGGTGAATATAGTTTAAGTCCAGATATTTTAAAGCATGATAATAATCGGTATTCTTCAATTTGGAGAAATACTTTTTCAATTTATATTTCTTGGAATTTCTTTGAGCCTGTTAAGTCATCGTTTGAGAGTAATTCAAGTACTAACTATGAACTTTTAATTAATAGAAAGTCTAATAAACAAGATAGAATTTTTTAGATCTAATGTTATATCTATTGTGATTTGTTGAAAGTAGTCATTTGTAAGTCTATTTTTATTTTGATTTTATATAAAAAATATAATCAGTATTGTTATTTGAGTTGAATTATTCAATATCAATATATATATATATATATATATATTGATATTGTTTTTTAAGTTAAGTATTACTTTATCTTTTATGAAAGCCAAGATCTGCAATATTATTGTTACCTGATATCAATACTATTTGTCCTCCGCTGTTTTCAAATATATTTCTTAATTTGATAACATTTTGAATTAATTTGATAGTGTTTTTATTTAAGTTTTTATTGTAAAAACCTTTAGACCAATAATCGATGACAAGCTTACTATCTCCAAATATGTTTTTTGTATTTTCTTGTAATGCTATTTTAAGGGCAATGTATAGTCCTAAAAGTTCACCATAATTATTACTAATTCCGTTAAAATTTTTGACATAGTGATTATTGTAATCGTTAATAAAGTCTTGTTTTACTACTTTGTCTATTATTGATATTCCTTTTTCATTTACGACTCTAACTTCTACTCCTTGTCCTCTGCCTGTGCCGGAGTCGAAATATATGCCTTTTGGATGACAAGTATTAATTTCCCCATTTTTTAAGAGCCATTTATTTGCTTCTTCTTTTGTTTTAAAACTTTTTATTTTATTTTTTTGTCCTATAATTTTTTTTTTGCATTCTTCCCAAGATGTAAATATGAATTTTTCGTTTTTGTCGTTTAATATGCATGCATAGTATTTTTTCATGTTAATTTAACTCCCTAAGCACCAGATGTTAGTTATATTACAAGACTTACCAAATTTTTTTTCATTTGCATTTTGTGTTTCTATGGATTCTTTTATTTCTTTGCTATATCCAATAAATTTTTCTCTAAGAGTTGGCTTGATGATTCTATTTGGTAAGGTGCTGGGAAATATGCCTGCTATTGTATATGACATATAAAAATCATAGGCAGCTGCATTTATGTCTCCAGGGGTTATTATTCCAGATATTTCATAATTTCGTGAAATATTAAGACCTGCTATTCTGTATATTCTATCAACTACTAAGGAACAGTAAGTTTTATGGTGGATATCCTCAAGATTAATTGAATCAGTCCACATATTAGAAGACAAAAGGGGAACCATATATCCAAAATTATTGTCAATATATCTATTTCTAGCAAAATTCATTGCTTTTTGAATAATTCTTTTATTTGTTATGGGTGAAAATATTTTTAGTATTCTTGACTGTATATAGGTTGAGAGTTTTTCATATCCCGATCCTTGGACAGAAGCTGTATCAAATTTAATTTGATTACTTGTAATTACTGATTTTATATCAAAGCTATCTTTTCCTTCAAATGCAATTTTTTTTGTATTATCATATTTTTCAGCATCAAATACTCCTGTGTGTTGCCAAAAGTAAAAGAAGTCAGTCCAGTCTATTTTTGGTTTTATTAATAATATGTCTCCATGTGATAAAATAGATCTTAATTTTTGAGGTGTAATTTCCATACCTGTTTCTGGATCTATAATATTTTTCATAGAGTCTAGTTTTTGTTGTGATTTTATTGAATCATATAGGTTATTGTGTTCATCAACAATTGTTTGTTTTAGTAGCATTTTTTTTATTGTATTATTGTTGATTTGCAGATGAATCATGAAGTTTTTAAAATATTTTTTGTCTTTGATTTTTAATAGTTGATTTGCTATTATGTGTGGGGATATGTATTCAGTTCCATTTATTATGTCTTTGTTTATGGTATAGTTTCTTGCGTTTTCCTGAGGAAAAAATGAATCAATATTATTGATAGGTATATATCCCATGTTGTTTTCATAAAATATTTGTTCTAATTCTGTTAAAATTTCTTTTTCTAAATACATTTGTGTTTCTGTTAATTCTGCAAAATTTTTGTTTATTAAACTTATTTGTTCTATATCAGATTTTTTCTTGAAGCTTGTGTTAATTTTGATGGTTAGGTATCCATTGATATTGCTTTGTTGGAGAAATTTATTCCATTCTTGTGAATTATTTAGATGTTTTTGATAAGCTAGTAAATAATTTTGTATTTCTTTGATTTTTTGTGGACTTATTTTTAAATCGATTGCTAATATTTTTAATAAATTGGGATCATTTGCATATTGTAATAATTTATCTATTAGATGTGATGGTATGTGATATGTGGTATGTGTATTATTTGTTATGAGAGTATGAGTGGGTGGAGCATTATGGGTTAAATAAATGGTATTTGAGCCATTGTTTATTTGGTTATCTGTAGTAAATAAGGCACAGGAGTATATGAGATAAAGACTTATTAGTTGAAATGTGCATATAAGATTTTTCATGTCAATATATTATCGTATTTATTTTATTATATTTCAATTTTGAATATTATGTTTATTGTTTTTTATAAGTTTTAATTATATTGATTTTTTGTTGCTTAAGTTTTATTATGTTAAGTATATATATATTAGAAATATGCTATATTTAAAATTTTTTTAAACTTTTTATAAAAACAGGGGTTTTTATTATGCAGTATTTAAAACCAATAAATGTATTTTCAGAAATAGGTCGTTTAAAAAAGGTGTTGCTACATAGACCGGGTCAAGAATTGGAAAATTTGACTCCTTCAATAATGAAGAGATTGTTGTTTGATGACATTCCTTATCTCAATGTGGCTATACAAGAACATGATGCTTTTGCGGATACTTTAAGAGGTCATGGAGTTGAGGTTGTTTATATTGAAGATTTGATTAGGGAGACTCTTTCTTATGATGATAGTATAAAAGAACAATTCATATCTCAGTTTATTTTGGAGGCAGGGATTAGGACTGAAAATAAAACTAGAGCTTTGAAAGACTATTTTTGTAATATGTCTGTTAATGATATGATTTCAAATATGATAGCTGGTGTGACGAGAGATGATCTGAAAAATTATAAATCTGATTCTCTAAATTATTTAGTAAATAGTGAATATCCTTTGATTATTGATCCCATGCCCAATATACTTTTTACAAGGGATCCTTTTGCAAGTATTGGACATGGTGTGACAATAAATAGGATGTCTACTAAGACTAGACATAGAGAAACAATATTTGCAGAATATATTTTTAAGTACCATCCTATTTATAAAGACAATGTTCCTATATGGTATAATAGGGATGAGGATACTACTTTAGAAGGTGGAGATGAATTAGTTTTAAGTCGAGATGTTTTAGCTATTGGTGTTTCTGAGAGGACCGAGTCTGAGTCTGTTGAAAAAGTGGCACGAAAACTTTTTGAGCAAAAAACATCATTTAATACAATTTTGGCTTTTCAAATTCCACAGAGTAGAGCCTATATGCATTTGGATACTGTTTTTACTCAAATTGATCATACTACTTTTACAAGTTTTATTAGTGATGATATGAAATTTACAATTTACGCTTTAACTTATGATGTGAGTTCTGGCAGTATTAAAGTTAAGAGCGAAAAGGCAAAATTGGAAGATATTTTAGGTTTTTATCTTGGATGTAAGGTTAATATAATAAAGTGTGCTGGGGGAGATTTAATTCATGGAGCACGAGAACAATGGAATGATGGTGCTAATACTTTAGCAATAGCACCTGGAGAAGTAATAGTTTATTCTAGAAATCATATGACTAATAAATTACTTGAAGAATTTGGAATTAAGGTTTATCAAATTCCTTCTAGTGAACTTTCACGAGGAAGGGGTGGACCAAGATGTATGTCCATGCCTTTGATAAGAGAAGATATTTAGTTAAGGGAGAAAATGTTTATGTATAATTTACAAGATAGTTTGCGCAATAGAAGTTTTTTAAGGCTTTTAGATTTTACTCAAGATGATATTAAATATTTGCTTGATTTGTCTCATAAATTGAAAAAAGTTAAACAATCAGGAGTTGAAGAACAAAAACTTAAGGGTAAAAATATAGTTATAATTTTTGAAAAGGATTCAACAAGAACAAGATGTGCTTTTGAAGTTGCTGCCTATGATCAAGGAGCTCATGTGACTTATTTGGGGCCAACAGGAAGTCAGATAGGAAAAAAAGAATCTATAGCTGATACTGCAAGGGTATTGGGAAGAATGTATGATGCTATTGAATTTAGAGGATTTTCGCAAGAAGCGGTTGAGGATTTAGCTAGATATTCTAATGTGCCAGTTTATAATGGATTAACAGATATTGCTCATCCAACGCAAATACTTGCTGATTTTATGACTATTGAAGAACATAAAGGATGTTTGAAAGGTTTAAAGATGGTATTTTGTGGTGATGGTAGAAATAACATGGCTAATTCTTTAATGGAAGGATGTTCTATTATGGGAATGGACTTTAGGATCTTTGCACCAACAGAACTCTTCCCAGATCCAGAGTTGGTAGCCAAAACAAAATTGATTGCTGATAAGAGTGGGGGTAGTATTATTATTTCTAGTTCTATTGAAGAGACAGTTAGAGATGTTGATGTTGTTTATACTGATGTATGGGTATCTATGGGTGAGACTAATTGGGATGAGCGAATTAAATTATTAAGACCATATCAAGTCAATAGTGAACTTATGCAGTTGGCAAAGAAGGATGCAATCTTTATGCATTGTTTACCAGCTTTTCATGATTTAAATACGGTAGTTGGTAGAGAAGTTTTTGAAAAATATGGACTTAAAGGTATTGAGGTTACTCATGATGTTTTTGAGAGTGATCGATCTGTTGTTTTTGATGAGGCTGAAAATAGGTTGCATACTATTAAAGCCGTCATGGTTGGTACTTTGGGATAAATTGGTTATAAATTTTATTATCAAAATGTAAATATGTATTAGGAGAGATAAAATGGTTCAAAAAAATAAAATGCCAAGTAGTTTTACGATAGTATTTGCTTTAATAGTGTTTATGACAATATTAACTTATATAGTTCCTGCAGGTGAATTTCATAAAGAAAATAGAGAAGTGAATGGTAATTTGCAAGAAGTTGTTGTGGCTGGGACTTATCATGCAGTAGACAGAGCATCTAGGGGATTTTGGGATGGCATTTTTATTATTTTAACAGCAATGGCTAAAGGAATGGAACATGCTGTTGAAGTTATTGTATTTGTTTTAATTGTTGGTGGAGCTTATGGAATTATTTTAGGGACGGGAGCGGTTGATGCAGGAATAGCCGCAGCAATTAAGAAAATGGGAAATAAGGATAGACTTTTGATACCCTTGATGATGTTTATTTTTTCCATAGGCGGAACTACAACGGGGATGTATGAAGAAACACTACCATTTTATCTAATTATGATCCCACTGGTAATAGCTTTAGGTTATGATAGTGTTGTAGCTGTTGCAATTATTGGACTAGGGGCTGGTGTTGGAACTATGGCATCTACTATTAATCCATTTGCTACGGGGATAGCATCAGCGATAGCTGGTATTGAAATAAAGGACGGTTTTTATTTTCGTATTGTTTTATACATAGTTTCTGTTTTTGTAGCTATAGCATATGTATTGATATATGCAATTAGAGTTAAGAATGATCCTAAAAGATCTATAGTATATTCTCAAAGGGAAGAGAATTATAATCTATTTGTTAAAGGTAGGAGTGATGATAAGAGTGATAGTATGCCAGAATTTACAAATAGACGGAAAATGGTATTAGTATTGTATGGAATAATGGTTGTATTTTTAATATATAGTATTTTAGAGCTTGGTTGGTGGATGCAAGAGATGACAATGTTATATCTTGGTACAGCGATTCTATCTGCGTTTATATGTAAAATGAATGAATCTAAAATGTGGGATACCTTTGTAGAGGGAGCTAAAGATATGATAACAGCAGCACTTATTATAGGTATGGCTCGGGGAGTAATGATTGTAGCTGATGAAGGCATGATTACAGGAACAATTTTACATGCTGCATCAGAATTTTTGTATGGGGTACCTAAAGGTATGTTTATTATTTTAAATGAACTTGTACAGATATTTATAGGTTTTATTGTGCCCTCTTCATCAGGACATGCAAGTTTAACAATGTCAATGATGGCTCCATTGGCTGATTTTTTAGATATGCCAAGATCGTCAGTTGTATTGGCTATGCAGACAGCATCAGGTTTGGTAAATTTGTTAACGCCAACAAGTGGGGTTATCATGGCTGTATTGGGAATGGCAAGACTTAGTTATGGTAGTTGGTTTAAGTTTGTGATGCCAATTTTTGTGATTGAATTTGTAATATGTATTTTAGTAATAATGGCAAATGTATATTTATAGTATGTACTATTTAAGGAGTTATGTATGAATAAAAGAATTGTAGTAAGCCTTGGAGGAAATGCTTTAGAATGTGGAGATGGAACATTTTGTGAGCAATTGTCAAGGATAGAAAGTAGTGTATGTGGTATAGTGGATTTAATAGAATATGGTTATGAGATAGTGATTAGTCATGGTAATGGTCCTCAAGTGGGAAGAATTTTGCTAGAAAATGAAATGTGCAAGGAGACGCCATTGGCACCACTTGATGTGTGTGTTGGTATGAGTCAAGGGATGATAGGATATTATATTGAGCAGGCATTAAGGAATGAGATCTGTAGGCGGGGAATTAAACGAAAAGTAATAGTAGTGTTGACTCAAGTTTTGGTAGATAAGGAAGATGAGTGTTTTAATAATCCTAGCAAACCTATTGGTCCATTTTATGATAAGATACGAGCAAAAGAGCTTGAGAGTGAGGGATATACTTTAAAAGAAGATAGTGGAAGAGGGTATAGGAGAGTGGTGGCATCACCTAAGCCTATTGAGATTATAGAAATTGAAGAGATAATTGAATTAATTAACAAAGGATGTATAGTTATTGCTTGTGGAGGAGGTGGTATACCTGTTATAAAAGATGAAAGAGGAGTTATTAAGGGAATAAGTGGAGTAATTGATAAGGATTTTGCATCGTCTAAATTAGGACAAGATATAGGAGCAGATCAGTTATTAATCATTACTGCTGTTGAGCAGGTAGCGTTAAATTTTGGCAAAAGCAATGAAAGTTTACTGAGCAAAGTAAGTATTGGTGATTTAGAGAAATATATCAAAGAGAGTCACTTTGCAGCAGGTTCTATGTTGCCTAAAATAGAGGCAAGTATTAACTTTGTAAAGTCTAGAGAGAATAGAGAGGCAATTATTACGTCACTTGATAAAATTATTGAAGGGATAAAGGGAATTAGAGGGACAATTATAACCATGTAGATTGGTTACTAAATATTGACATAGGAAGTTGTATAAGTAAGCATCTATTTTAAAAAGAGTAAAGTTTCAAAATCGATGATCAAGATGAATGGCGGGGATCTTCAAATCAACCCATTCATTTGTATTTGTAATTTCTATTATTAAATTTTGTATTTCATGTATGATATTTGTAGTTTTGTTCAATAATTTTTATCATATTAGTTTTTTAATCATGATACAATAAATTCTTTATAAGAAAATGTTGTAAAATTTGTATCTTTAAATATTTTGAACTAAATGTGTATGTATATTTTGTAAAGGAGCGTTAAAATAGTATGAAAAAGGACAAAATTGATTACAAAAGAGAAATAATTGCTGGAATTACAACATTTTTAAGTATGGGATATATAATAATAGTAAATCCTTTAATATTATCTAATGCGGGAATGCCTATGGGAGCATTGATAACAGCTACATGTATAACAGCTGGGCTTGCTACAATTATGATGGGTGTAGTAACAAATACTCCTTTAGCTTTAGCGTCTGGGATGGGGACCAATGCATTTTTTGCTTTTTCTATTGTAAAAGGAATGAATATACCTTGGGAAGTGGCTTTGGCCGCAGTGTTTGTTGAAGGAATTCTGTTTATTATTTTATCTTTGTCAAAGATTAGAGAAAATATCATAAATGCTATACCAATGAATTTAAAATATTCTATTTCTGTTGGTATTGGATTTTTTATTGCTTTTATTGGTTTAGTTAATAGTAATATTATAGTTAAGAATGAAGCCACATTAATTGGTATCGGTAATTTTATAGATTTACAAGTTTTGATGACATTGTTAGGTTTTCTCTTAATATATATTTTTGAGATGAAGGGTATTAGAGGAAGTATATTATTGTCAATTTGTATTATTACTTTAATATCTTGGGGTTATTGTTTGTTTGATAGAGAATCTGCTATGAGTATTGGATTTAAATTGCCAGATGGATTTTTAAGATACGAATCGTTTTTCCCTATATTTAATAAATTAAATTTTTCTTATATTGTAAATGGAAATTTATGGAATTTTATTTTTATAGTATTTATTTTATTATTTAATGATATTTTTGATACGCTTGGAACTTTAGTGGGAGTTGCTACTAAGGGAAATATGGTTGATAGTGATGGTAATGTACGTAGTGCCGGTAAGATATTATTAGTCGATGCTATTGCTACAACTTTTGGTGCGATTATGGGAGTATCTACTGTTACAACTTATATTGAAAGTTCTACGGGAGTGGCAGCAGGAGGACGTACTGGGGTTACATCAATTATGACAGGAATTTTATTTATATTATCAATATTTTTTGCACCTTTATTTATTGCTGTTCCAACTAGTGCGATATCAGCTACTTTAATATATGTTGGGTTTTTAATGTGTAAGGAGATCAAAAATATTGATTTTACGAATATGAAAGAAGCTATTCCAAGTTTTTTGATATTATTGTTAATTCCGTTAACTTATAATATAGCTTCAGGAATCGGTATTGGAATAACTTTTTATGTAATTATGAGTTTATTATATAATTTTTTAAGGAAAGAGTATGTCAATGTGTCTCCTATCATAATTGTATTGTCTTGTGTTTTTGTCTTGAAATTATTGCTTTCTAGTTAAGGTTTTATAAATAAAATATAATTATGAATAGAGATATTTATTACTAAAAAAATCGTGTGTAATGACTGAATTGTGAATACAAAGTAGGAGTTTGAAATTTTTAGTACTTAATTTGTTTGATGTGTAATAATGGATTAGTAAAAGAGCAAAGTAAAGCAACAAAGGCATATGGAATATTGATTGATTTTAAGGTGGTAAGTAAAAAGATAAAATATGTGGTTGAGTTTGTTGGGAAAGTGGAGGGAGTTCATGCTTACTGTAAAGGTGGATTGGCAGAGTAAAGTTAGAGACGTATTCAAGTGGTATCACTGAAAAGATTAAGACTAAAATTGTTGCTGCTAAAATTAAAAGTGTAAATTTCTTAAAAAATTGCAATAAAAGAAAGGTGATCTTGGCAAAGAAGGTATTGGCGATGATGCTTCAGAGGAGGCTATAGCTTATGTAAAAAAGGATGGAGATAAAGGAATAAAAGAATTATGCGCACTCAACAAAACAGTTTATGAATTGTTGACGGCTTCTAATAGAATGGTATCGGATGCAATAGCAGAACTTGTAGTTTAACTCTACTACTTAGAGAAGTTAAAATATATAAATACAAGATATTAAAGCAAGAAATAGCTTTAATAATATAAATAAAGTTATAAGAGAAATATACTGAGAGTTAATCTCTTAGTATATTTTGTTTTATGATGTCAAAAAAAATATATCTTTTTTGACATCATTTGTTAGTTATTATCTATTTATTCATCGTTGTCTTTCCTTTTCTCTTACCTATTTCTTTTCCTTTCATTCTTTTCTTTGCCTCCTTGTTTTTATGATTTATTTTTTAGCTTATCTCTTAAAATCATAAACAAAAAATAAAATGGGGACAAGAGAGATAAATATGAGAGGATAGTTGATGAGAGAGAAAAGAGTGAAAAGAAGAGTAAAGGGAATAATGGTGGTGGTGGTGATTATGGTGGTGGTGGGGATGTAATAGTGGAGGGGGAGTAAGTGAGGGAAGTCAAGCAAAAGCGACTAAGGCAGATGGGAGTGTAATTGATTTAAAGGTAGTAGGGGAGAAGATAAAAAGTGCGGTGGAGTTTGCAGGGAAAGTAAAGGAAGTGCATACTTTAGTTAAGTCGGTTGATGAGCTGGCTAAAGCTATAGGGAAGAAAATTAAAAGTGATAATAATAATTTTGAGGCTGAAGCTAATAAGACTGGTTCTTTAGTTGCGGGGGCATTGCAGATAGTATTAACTGTAAAAGAGAAATTGGGTAAGTTAGATGCAGAAGCTACTAAATTTGAAGAAGTTAATTCAAAATTTACTGAAGCTAAGGGTAAAATTGATGAGTTTGTAAAGAAATTAAAAGAAGGTCATGCTGCTCTTGGTGAACATGATGCTCAGGATGATGATGTGAAGAAAGCTATAGATAGAATTGGTCAACCTAATGGAGATAAAGGAGCAAAAGAATTAGGAGGACTCAACAAAGCAATTGATGAATTGTTAAGGGCTTCTAATAAAATAGTATCGGATGCAATGGCAGAGCTTGTAGTTAAACCTACTATTTAAGAAGTTAAATTATATAGATACCAAGATATTCAATTGGGATAATAACTTTAAGAAAATAGATAAAGTTATAAAGGGAAGATATTGAGAGTTAAGCTCTTGGCATCTTTTATTTTATTGTTTTCATTAAATTGTTCTAATTGAAAATATTCAGTTTTTAGTTTTTATATAGATTTTATGAATTTTCGTTTAGTCATTTATTCATAGATGTATCCATTTTGTTTTTGTGTCTTACTAGGTTTTAAAGATAAGCTAGAAAAAAATAAAACAAATAAGGAGGCGAAGAAAATGAAGAGAGAAGGAATAGTAGGGGAAATAAAAGGGAAGAGAGAAATAGAGAGAGGAAGAGAGAGAGGGAAGAGAGGGAGAAGAATGAAAGGGATAGTGATGATGATAGTGATGGGATGTAATAGTGGAGGAGTAAAAGGTGGAGAAGGGACAGGAGGAGAAGAGGGGAGAGGAGGAAGTTTGAGTGAGGTATTGCTGGAAGTAGGAAGAAGTGCAGAGAATGTCTTTTACTCGTTTGTAGCACTAATCTCAGATACTTTGGGCTTTAATGCAACTAAAGATACAAAGAAGCAAGATGTAGGAGAATATTTTGACAATTTAAGTGTTAAGATTGGATCGGCATCAAAAGAGTTAGAAGATGTAGTAAAAAAGGCGGAAGGAGAAGGATCTAAAGATGGTTCAATAGCCGTAGCGATTAGAGAAGCAGTTAATGTTGCCAAGACTACTTTGAACACATTAAAAGAGCATTTAGAGTCTTTAAAAGATATCGGTGATGGAGCTGTGGTAGGTGATGCAGCAAGTAATAAAGAAGGAGTAGCGGCAGATGGTGATGCATTAAATAAAGTCCTTAAAGCATTTCAAGGCATAATCATCTGGTAAAGAAGGTGTTGTTAAGCCAGAAGTAGGAAATACAACAGTAAAAATAGATAATGCAAATAATAAAGATGGAGCTAAGATATTATCTACAAATAGTAATGTTAAACCAGCAGCAGCAGATGCAGGAAAGGCAGCAGCTATACTAACAACAGTAAGTGGTAAAGAAATATTAGCATCAATAGTTGACTCAAAAGATAGTGATCCTGTACTAGGAGGATCGGCTCCAAATGGAAATACAACTGCAATGAGTTTTGCTAAAGGAGGAAATACTGCAGATAATTTAGCACAAGATGCAGTTAAAGCAGCAGCAGTAGCAGGAGGAATAGCCCTACGTTCATTGATTAAGACAGGAAAATTAGCATCAGGAGCAGTAGATAAATCACAGGGAGGAAAAGAAGAAGTACAAAAGGTAGGAGTAGCCGCAGTAAATAAGCTATTAGTAGCAGTAGAAGATATAATGAAAAAAACAGTAAAAGAAATACTTAAAAAAGTAAAAGAAAACATAGATAAATCAAGATCTCCAAAGGCAGCAGTTCAACAATAATAGAGATAGTTAGATTAAATTATTTAGAAATTAGGATATAAGGCAAGTTTAGATATGAGTCTAGTTTGCCTTTTTTTTTAAATAAATTTTATTTTTTATGTTTCTTTTTTGCAATATATATAAGTAAATCCATTATTATCGTTGCAAGTATTGCGGCTGCTAAGAAGGAAGATGATAAGAAAGAAATTAAGGAAGGGGCAAAGAAAAATTTGGTAATAGCAGCGGGGATAGTATTGAGAGGAATGGCAAAAAATGGAGCAGTAGCAAGTGTAGTAAATAAGGTATTGAGTACATTGATAGGTGGCAATCAGAAATAGAGTGGATGAAGGATTAAAAGAGATAAATAAGGTATTAGGAGAGATTAAGCAAGGAGCAGGTTCTGAGGCTAAGACTAATTAATAGGTGAATTAGTATATATTGAATATAGTTCAAATTCTTAGATAAGAATGTTAATGGAGGGAGCAATAAAGCTCTCTTTTTTTATTTGCAGTGTTGTGTATGTTATATAAGTAATATTTATATAGATCGTCATTTGTTGATTTTTTTGCTTCCGTTATTCCAAGAAAAGCTATAAAAAAGCAATAAAGAAAAAAACAAGGAGGCGAAAAGAATGAAGAAAAGAGGAGTAAAGGGAATAAGAATAAGAGAAGTAATGATGATGCTGGTGATGGTGGTGATGATGGGATGTAATAGTGGGGGAGTTGCGGGAGGAGAGGGGAAGGTAAACTTGGAAGCTAAGAATAGTTTTTTAGAGTCATTAGTAAAGATAGGAGAGGGGTTTCAGGAGATTTTTGCTGGTTTTGGGAGTGCAATAGGGGATGCATTTGGATTTACTGTTGTTAAATCGGGGGATAAGAAAAGTAAGGTGGGAGAACACTTTAAGGAAATAGGTGATGGACTTACAACAACTAAGAATAAGTTAAAAGAGCTAGAAGGTAAGATATCAGAGGCTAAGAATGCTGATGGAGTTACAGTTGAAGCTGTTAAAGGTGCAATCAAAGGAGCAAATGATGTTTTTACACAGCTAATTGCTTCACTAACTAAACTTTCTGATGTAACTAACGATGGTTCTGAAATTGCTGCTACTGCTATTGCTGCTGCTTCAGCACCAGCTAATAAAGATAATGTTGAAACCATTATTGCAGGAGTGAAAGAAATTATTAAAGTAGCGGAGACATCTGGAGTAAAGATTGAGAAAGGAATTCCTGGTGGTTCGGTTGCCAATGGTGCGGGTAGTTCTACTGCTACCATTAATGCTAATGCTGCTGCAGGTGCTGGAGCTGGTCCTAAATTGGCTGAAGAAGTGGCTAAAGCAGACCCATGGGCAATGATTGATAAAATAAAAGATTCTAAGACCAATACTGCTCAACTTACTGTTGATAATAATAATGATGCTGGAACATTGGCTACTGGTGCTAATGCTAATGATGTTAATGGAGCTAAGGCGGCTACTAACGCAGATTTAGCAGCAGCTGTAGCTCTTAAGGCTATGACTAAAGGAGGCAAACTTAGTGCTCATAATGCTAATAATGAAGTTGATGCGGTTAAAGCAGCAGCAACAACCGCAGTAAATAAGGTATTAGGAATACTTGATTTTATAATTAAGAGAACAGTAGGAAGTAATTTAGAAAAGGTAAAAGAAGCAATTAAGGGAATAAAATACTCTGAGACTAGTGGAGTTGACTCTACTAAATCTGATACTACTCAAGCTACAACCACTAAATAAATTAGTAATTTTAGTAATAAAAAATCAAATCATTAAGGACAACACTTCTCTTTATTTAGGGAAGTTGTTTTCTTTTTATAAGATATATTCCATCTTATATTCTTTATATTCTAATGAAAAATATTAAGTTTATTGTATGGTTATTGTTTAGGAAAGATTATACATCATAGCCTGAATATTAAAAATAATACATTAAAATCAAAAAGACTATATTTTACATAGTTTATGTATTATGTATGTAGAAAATTTGATATTAAAGATTTTATGTTTTTAAATTGATAACAAACGAAGTAAAATTTTCATTTATTCATTCAATTTATCCATTCATTTATTTTTTATTTTTGATTTTTTTATGTCTTACTAAGTTTTAAAGAAAAGCTATAAAGTAAAAAAAAACAAGGAGGTGAGGAAAATGAGAATAGGAAAAATAAAAGGGAGAAGAGAATTAGAGAGAGAAAAGAGAGGAGAGGAGAAGATGGGGAAGAGAATGAGAATGAATGGATTAATATTGGTGATGATGATAGTGATGGGCTGTAATAGTGGGGGAGTTGCGGGAGGAGAAGGGAGAGGATCTAAAAGTTTAAGTAAGGTATTGCTGGAAGTAGGGAGAAGTGCGGAGAATGTATTTTACTCATTTTTGGAATTAGTTTCATGTTCTTTGGGATTTGTTGTTAAATCAACTACTAAGAAGAATGAAGTGGGAAATTATTTTGATGGGCTGAGTAAGAGACTTGAGATTGCATCAGGAGAATTAGAGAAAGTAGCAGAAAAAGCATCGTCAGATTTTGATAAAGAAGGTATATTAAATAAGGGAATAAGAGCGGCAGTTGATACGGCTAAAACTACTTTAAGTACATTAAAAGGGCATTTAGCATCATTAAGAAGAATAGGTGATGACAATGTTGTAGGTGAGGCGGCATTTAATGCCCAAGGAGTAGCGGGCAGATACAGAGGAATTACAGAGAGTTTTTAAGGCATTGCAAGAAATAGTGAAAACAGCAATAGTTGTAGGTGTGTCAGAGCCAAAAGTGGGGACTGCTGTATTAAATGTAACTGGAACAGATAATAAGGAGGGCGCTAATATATTATCTACAGATAGTAATCACAAACCAGGAGCGACAGATGCAGGTAAAGCAGCGGCAATATTGTCAACAGTAAGTGGGGAGGAAATGCTAAGATCAATAATTCACCCAAAGGAAGTGAAGGAATTAAAAGCTCAGGCAACTGCAGATACAACTCCATTGGAGTTTGCGAAAGGCGGTGCTGGAGATTATTTAGGAAAAGATGCCACACCAAAAGCAACAGCATTAGCAGGAGGAATTGCTTTACGTTCATTAGTCAAGACAGGTAAGTTAGCGTCAGGAGCAGCAGATAATATTGCTGGAGGAAAGTCCGATGTGCAAACAGTGGGTATAGATGCAGCAAATAAGTTATTGGGAGCAGTGGAAAAAATAGTGAAAAAGACAGTAAAGAATATTCTTGAGAAAGCAAAAGAAAAAATAGATGAAGCAAGAAACCTAAAAACAGCAAAGTAATAAATAAGATAGCTATTTAGAATTAGATTATTTAGGAATAAGATTAGAAGGTAAGTCTAGAGATTTATCTAGGTTTGCTTCTTCCTTGTTGTAAGGAAAAGAAGGAGACACGTGTAATAAGAAAAAAATAAAAGCGATAATAGTAATTTTATTTTTAATAATAGGATTTAATAGTGGAGGAGTGAAAGATCCAGAGAAAGTGTTTTTGAGTGAGATGGTAAATTTAGGGAAAGGATTTTTGGAAGTATTTGTGAGTTTTGGCTATATGATTACAGGGACATTGGGGATAAAAGCGAAAACAAAGAAAAGTGAGATTGGTGGATATTTTACTAAGATTGGGAATACTATGAAAACAGTAAAAGTGAAATTAGGGGAGAGTTTGGAAGAGAATGGGAATTATCCGAAAGTGAAAGGTAAGGTAGAGGAATTTATTGGGGAAGATAGGTAAGATCGAAGAAGGAGCAAAGGAAGCAGCTAAAGGGGCTACGGGTGATATTGCTATAGGTGGTGCTCCTAAAGAAGGACAAGATGCATTTCCTGCTAATAAAGATGCAGTAAATTTGCTTGTTAAAGGGATTAAGGCTATTGTTGCTGTTGTTTTAAAAGAAAATGAAGGTAATGCTGAGGCTAACAAGACTAGGGAAGATGAAAATAAGACAATTGGTAAGTTACTTGGTGGTAAAGATAATAGTACTGATTCCATAGCAGCAGCATCAAGTGCGTCGATATGAGCAGTAAGTGGTGTTGATATATTGCAAGCGATTGTTAAATCTTCTGATGTTTCTGGTGAGATTGAAATTGAGAATGCAAAAAATGTAGCAGAAATTGCAGCTGCAAAGAAAGAAGATAATAAAGATATTAAAGATGGGATAAGGAAAGATGCAGTAATAGTAGGAGGTATAGCATTGAGAGGGATGGCAAAGGATGGTAAATTTGCTGCTAAGGCTGAAGAGAAAGCAGCGAATGCAGTAAATGGAACAGTAGCAAGTGCAGTGAATAAGGTGTTAAGTACGTTGGTAATAGCAATCAGGAATACAGTTGATGAAGGATTAAAAGGGATTAATGAGGTATTAGGAGAGATTAAGCAAGGAGAAGGTTCTGAAGTTAAGGCTAATTAATAGGTTAATTAGTATATATTTAATATAGTTGAAAATGATTAGGTAGAAATATTAATGAAGAGAGCAATAAAGCTCTCTTTTTTTATTTGCGGTATTGTGTATGTTGTATAAAGCCTTATTTATTTGTTTTCTGCTTTTAAAGAAAAGCTATAAAAAAGCTAAAAATAATAATAAAAAACAAGGAGGCGAAGGAAAGGAATGAAAGAGAAGAAAGGAATAGGAAATATAGAAGAGTGTATAAGCGAGTATAGAGAGAAGGGAAGAGAGAAGGGAAGAGAGAAGGGAAGTAAAAGAGGATTAAAGGGGATAAGAATAAGAGAAGTAATGATGGTGATGGTGATGGTAGTGATGATGGGATGTAATAGTGGGGGAGTTGCGGGAGGAGAGGGGAAGGTAAACTTGGAAGCTAAGAATAGTTTTTTAGAGTCATTGGTAAAGATAGGAGAAGGATTTCAGGAGATTTTTGTTGGGTTTGGGAGTGCAATAGGGGATGTATTAGGGTTTAATGCTGTTAAATCTGACGATAATAGAAGCAAAGTGGGAGAACATTTTAAGACTATTGGAGATGGATTGAAGAATACTAAGGATAAATTAGCTGAGTTAGGGAAAGAAATAGTTGCTGTTCCTAATGCTGATACTAAAGGAGTTGAAGCTGTTATTCAAAGTTCTAGCGCAGTGATTTCAAAGTTAATTGATTCTGTAACTAAGCTTGTTGGGGTAACTAAAGAAGGTAATACTGATATTGGTGATAATGCTGCTGGTGCTGCAGTACCTGCTGGAGAGGCTAACATTAAAGTTGTTATTGCGGAAGTTAGAGATATGATTGATATTGCTGAAAAGTCTGGTGTAAAAATTGATGCTGGAACTGCTGGTGGTGAAGTGGCTGCTGGTGCTAATACTGCGCCTGCTGTACTTAGTGGAGACGCTGCTGCTGCTGCTGGTGATGCTGCTAAACTAGCTGCTGAAGTGTCTAAAGCAGATCCATGGGCAATGATAGATAAGATTAAAAATGCTAAGACTAAAACTGGTGCTCTTACTGCTGGTGCCAATAATAATGCTGGAGAATTAGCTACTGGTGGTAATGTAGCTAATGGTGCTAAGGCAGCTACCAATGCGGATTTGGCAGCGGCTGTTGCACTAAGGGCTATGACTAAGTCTGGGAAGTTTAGTGCCAATAATGCTGATACTGATGTTGTTAAGGCAGCAGCCGCAAGTGCTGTAAATAAGGTATTGGGAGTATTGGATATAATAATTAGGAAAATAGTAAATCTTGAACTTGGTAAGATTAAAGATGCTGTTAAGGGAATTCAATATTCAGAGACTACTGGAATTAATGTTCCAGAGGCTGGTACTACTCAAATTCCTGCTACTAAATAAATCGTAAAATTGAATTATAGAGTTATTTAAGGAAAACACTTTTTTCTGTAAGAAGGATAGTTGTTTTCCTTATTTTCATTTTAGTATGTCTTATTAAACATTTATCATTTGTTCATTTAACAAGAGAATTTCAATTTATATATCATTTATGAATTTTTATTTCGTTTTTGCTTTTGCTTTAAGCTTGTGAAGAGAAATAAGGAGGCGAAGAAAGAAATGAAAAAAAATAAAGGAGATAGAGCAAAGAGGAAAGGGAAGGGAAAAGGGAGAAGGAAGAAGGATAATAGGGTTTATTAAGGGAAGTATTGTGTTAATGATGATGATGGGAATTATGGGATGTAATAGTGGGTTATTGGCAGCAGAGAAGGCAAGAAATGAGTTTTTGAGTTCTATGGTGAATTTAAGGAAAGGATTTATAGAAGTATTTGTGATATTTGGAGGATATGGTGAGTGGGACATTGGGGATTAGAGTGGATACGAAGAAGAGTGAAATAGGAAAGTATTTTAGTGGTATTGCTGAGACTATGAAATTAGTAAAAGGTAAGTTAAACGATGTTGTGAAAAAGAATGGGAATTATGGAGAAGTGAAAATGGTTGTTGAGCAATTTATTAGTGGAACATTAGATAAGATAGCAGAAGGAGCAAAAGAAGCAGGAAAAGGAGCTATAGGAGATGTTATAGGAAATGCTACTGCAACTGGACATAGAAGCTACTCCTGCTAGTAAAGATGCAGTTATTTCTCTTGTTAAGGGGATAAAGACAGTTGTTTAAGTTGTGTTAGGGAAAGGAGGTGTTAGTTCAGATGCTGATAAAACAGGTAATGATAAGAAGGATATTGGTAATCTATTTGCTGATGATGTTGGTAAGAGTGATGCGAAAGAAGAAAATATTGCAAAGGCATTAGCAAGTATCAGTGAGTGGAGCAGATATATTGCAAGCAATAGCTAAATCTAAAGAGAATCCTGTTGTTTGTTAATGATACTGAGGGAATTGAGAAAGCGGGGAGATGCGGGAGAAATTGCTGTAGCTCCAGCTAAGGGTGGTAATAAAGAAATTAAAGGAAGGGGCACAAAGAAAGATGCAGTAATATCAGCAGGGATAGCATTGAGAGGTATGGTGAAAGATGGTAGATTTGCGGCTAAGAACTGAAGATAAATCAGAAAATGCAGTAAATGGAACAATAGCAAGTGCAGTAAATAAGGTGTTAAGTACGTTGGTAATAGCGATAAGGAATAGAGTAGATTTGGGATTAAAAGGGATAAATAAGGTATTGGGAGAGATTAAGGAAGGAGAAGGTTCTGAGGTTAAGTCTAATTAGTAGGTGAATTAGTATATATTGAGTATAGATAAAATTCTTAGATAAGAACGTTGGCAAAGGGAGCAATAAAGCTCTCTTTTTTTGTTTACAGTATTGTATATGTCATATAAATCATCATTTTTATATAGATATTTTTATGAATTGTTATTTACCCATTCATTTTTTGTGTCTTACTATCTTTTAAAGGAAAGCTAATTAAGAGCTAGAAAAGAAATAAAAAAACAAGGAGGCGAAAAGAATGAAGAGAGAGAAAAAAGCAGAGGGGAAAATAAGAGTAATATTAGTGATGATGATGATGATGATAGTGATGGGATGTAATAGTGGGGGAGTAGGAGAGAGTAAGGAGAGTGTTGAGAATAGATTTTTGAAGTCTTTAGTGGGATTGAGTAATGAATTTTTGAATGTTTTCACTTCTTTTGGGGAAATGGTGGGGAGTGTATTGGGATTGAATGTTGATTCAAAGAAATCAGATGTAGGCAATTATTTTAAGACAGTACAGGGTACAGTAGAGGGAGTTAAAACAGGACTTAATAAAATTGTTGCTGATATGAAAAAAGAGAGTAATCCTAATGCTGCAGCTACTGAGACTGCAGTGAAAACATTGGTTGAGAGTAAGCTTAGTAAGATAATAGAAGGAGCAAAGACAGCAAGTGAGGCAATTGGATTAGAAGGTAGTGAATTAATTGGTAATGTTGCTGCTCAGAATGCTGGTGCTGTTGGTGTTGAAGTTGATAATCTAATAAATGGGATTAAAAATATAGTAGAAGTGATACTTAAAGAAGGAAATGCTGAGGCGGGAGATGTTAACGGTCCTGTTAAAGATGCTGATGGCGGTGCAGGTGCTGCAAGAGCTGCTGCTGGTGGTGTTGATGGTGATGCAGGTAAATTATTTGCTAATGATAATGCAGGTGATGCTGCTGCTGCAGCTAAAGCAGCGAAAGATGCAGCAAAGGCTGTTGGGGCAGTAACTGGTGCTGATATATTAAAAGCTATTTCTATAGGTGTTGGGGGCAATGCTGCTAAGTTAGCTCAAAATACCGCTGCTGTTGCTAATATTGCTGCTGCAGCTAATGCTAAAGATGCAACTATAGCAGGTGCTATTGCGTTGCGAGCAATGGCTAAGAATGGTAAATTTTCTGGTCCTAGTGGTGCCGCTAAAGTTGATGTTGCCACTGCAGTTAAAGGAATCAGCAGTAAGTAAAAGAAGCAATGAAAATGACTACTAATGATATTTCTATAGCATCCGAGAAGAATGATTCTGGTGGTCAAAATAGATAGTTAAAATTATATTATATAAGCAAATAATAAAATAAAGTTATAAAGACAAGATACTTAGAGTTAAGCTCTTGGTATCTTTTGTTTTACATTTTTAAATAGAGATATATTTTTTATATACTTAATATTATTTTTTGCTTCATTAAAATGTTTTAGTGAAAAATGTTCAGTGAAGAATAAAGGGAATAGTATTGGGGATGGTGATGATGGTAGTGATGGGATGTAATAGTGGGGGAGTGAAAGGAGAAGGGACAGGAGGAGGAGAGGGGAGAGGATTAAGTGGAGCAATGATGGAAGTAGGGAGGAGTGCAGAGAATGCATTTTATGCATTTTTGGAGTTAGCATCAGATGCTTTAGGTTTTATTGTAAGATAAAATAAGGAGACGAAGAAAATGAAAGGAGGAAAAATAATAAAGATGGTAAACTAGCATCAGGAGCAGCAGATAATGTTACGGGAGGAGGGAAAGAAGTACAAAAAGTAGGGATAACCGCAGTAAATAAGTTATTGGGAGCAGTAGAGGATGTAATTAAGAAAACAGTAAAGAGTGTTCTTGAAAAATCAAAGGTAGGAATAGATAAAGCAAGAGAAACAACAAAAACGTCATAAATATTAGTGTAATAAATAGAAATAAAGATATTTATAGAATTAGATTATTGGATACTGAGAGTAGCAGGCAAACTTAGATATGAGTTTAGGTTTGCTTTCTTTTTTGTTAAATGATTTTTCATTTTTTATTTTTCTCTTATTATAAGATATCGATAAAAGTAGTTTTATTATTATCTATATTAATTATTTCTTTTCTTTGTTATTATGTTTTATTTTATATAAATGATATAAAAGGCAGAGTATTATAGAAAAGTGTTGATGGTAATGATGGGATGTAATAGTGGAGGAGTAGGAGAGAGTAAGGAGAGTGTTGAAAATAGATTTTTGAAGTCTTTAGTGGGATTGAGTAATGAATTTTTGAATGTTTTCACTTCTTTTGGGGAAATGGTAGGGAGTGTATTGGGATTGAAGGCCGATTCTAAGAAGTCCGATGTTGGGAAATATTTTAAGACAGTTCAGGGTACAGTAGAGGGAGTTAAAACAGGACTTAATAAAATTGTTGCTGATATGAAGGAAGAGAAGAATCCAAATGCTGAGGCTACAGCTACTGTAGTGAAAACATTGGTTGAGAATAAACTTGATAAGATAATAGAGGGAGCAAAGACAGCAAGTGAGGCTATTGGTGTTGAAGGCAATGAGTTACTTGGTAATATTGCCAATAATGCTGCTGGTGCTGTGGGTATTGATATAGAAGACCTAGTTAAAGGAATTAAATCAATTGTGGGAATAGTACTTAAAGATGTAGGTAAAGCTGATGCTGGGACTGATAAAAAGGCTGATGATCTTGGTAACAGAACTGCTCAGGCTGGTGAAGGTGAAGCAGGTAAATTATTTGGCAATGCTGTGATAAATGCTTCTCCTAAAAAATCAGCAGCTGATGCATCAAAGGCAGTTGGAGCAGTAACTGGTGCTGATATATTACAAGCTATGGTTAAGGATAATGGTGATGCTGCAAAGCTAGCTAAAGAAATAACTGGTAATGTTGATACAGCTCCTAAAGATGGTACTATAGCAGGAGCTATAGCATTGCGAGCTATGGCAAAGAATGGTAAATTTGCTAATGGTGATAATGCTAATGATGTTTCTATTTCAGTTAAAGGTGCTGCAACAAGTTCAGTAACTAAGGCTTTAGATACATTAACAGTAGCAATAAGAAAGACAATAGATGCAGGACTTAAAGAAGTAAAAGAAGCAATGAAAATTAATGCTAATTCTACTACTGTAGCATCTGAGAAGAGTGATTCTGGTAGTCAAAATAAATAGTAAAAATTATGTAAGTAATAATAAAATAAGAAAGATAAAGTTATAAAATGAGGATACTGAGAGTTAATATCTTTGTATCTTTTATTTTATAGTATGTTAAGTGGAGATATATTGCTTTATATGATTAATTTTATTATTTTTGGTTTTGTTAAAATGTTCTAATGAAAAAGATTATTCAGTTTTTTGTGTGAAATTGTACACATAAAAAAGACAATATATTAATTTGACGAAAAATAAATTTTAATCTTTATTGTTGAAATACGTTGGGTATTGTGAAATGATTGAATGATAATCATATATAGTTTTGATGACAATGTAACATAAAAATAAACCAAAACAATTATAAATATAAAAAAGTAAATAATCCAAATTTTTTATTTTCGAATTTATAGCAAAATAAATCATCGCATTTGATATAGATATTTTTATGAATTTTCGTTTACCCATTCATTGTGTTTGTCTTTCCTAAAAGAAAAGCTAAATAAAAGTAAAAAAAAACAAGGAGGCGAAGAAAGAAATGAAAGGAAAAAAAGGAATAGGGAAATAAGCAGAGAATGTAATAGGTAAGAGAAGGGGAAGAGTAAAGGGATTGATGATGGTGATGGTGATGATGGTGATGATGGGATGTAATAGTGGGGGAGTAAGTGAGGGAAAGGTAAACTTGGAAGCTAAGAATAGTTTTTTAGAGTCATTGGTAAAGATAGGAGAAGGATTTCAGGAGATTTTTGGCGTTTTTGGGAGTGTAATAGGGGATGTATTAGGGTTTAATGTAGTTAAATCTGACGATAATAGAAGCAAAGTAGGAGAACATTTTAAAACTATTGGAGATGGATTAAAGAGTACTAAGGATAAATTGGATAAGTTATCAAAACAAATAGTTTCTACTTCTAATGCTGATACAAAAGGAGTAGAAGCTGTTATTAAAAGTTCTAGTGAAGTGGTGACAGAGTTAATGACTTTTGTAACCAATCTAGCTGGTGTGACTAAAGCTAACACTATTATTGGTGATACTGCTACTGATGCTGCCGCAGTGGCTGCTGATTCAAATGATGTTAAGGCTATAGTTGAAAATGTAAAAAAAATTATTGAATTAGCAAAAAATTCAGGCGTCAAAATTGAAGATGGAAATGCTGGTAATCCGGTAACAGGTGGTGCTCAAACTGATGCTCCTGCTGCACTTGCTGCAAATAATAATGCTACTGCTCAAGCTGGTCCTAAGCTAGCTGAAGAGATATCAAAAGCAGATCCTTGGGCAATGATTAACAAAATTAAGAATGCTAAGATCGATGGTGTTCAACTTGCTGGTGCTAATAATGAAGCTGGAGCCCTGGCTACTGCTATTGCGGCTGCTAATAGTACTGGTGCAGCTACTAATGCCGATCTAGCAGCAGCAGTAGCTCTTAAAGCAATGACTCTAAAGCTGGTAAATTTAGTGCTGCTGCTAATGATGTTGGAGCAGTTAAGGCAGCAGCAACAAGTGCAGTCAATAAGGTATTAGGAATACTTAATTTGATAATTAGGAAAACAGTAAGTATTAATCTAAATAAGATAAGAGAAGCTGTTAATGAAATACAGTACTCTGAAACAGTTGGAACTGATGCGACTGAAGCTTCTACTACTCAAACTTCAGCTACTAAATAAACAGTATAAATGGTGATTAATAAATTATATATATTGTAATGTGTACACTTCTCTCTGTAAATCGTGAGGGAGGTGTTATTCTTGTTAATTATATGTTACTTGATTGATGCATATGTTCTAATCAAAAATATTCGGTTTATTGTATAAAATTGTATAGGATAGATTTGTATAGTTGTAAAATTTTGTATAAAAATATAATGAATCATAAGAAGTAAGTCTTAACTTATATGAGATATCTTAGTTGTTTTATGAGATTTAATCAGAAGCTGGGAACGATAAGAAGGCAAGTGATGGTTCTAATGCAAGAGGTGCTGCTGATGGTGAGGCAGGTAAGTTGTTTGCTAGTGACAATGCTGGAGCTGCTGAAAATGCAAAGAAGTCAGCAGCTGATGCAGCAAAAGCCGTTGGAGCAGTAACTGGTGCTGACATATTACGATCTATGATTAAAGATGGTAATGAGGCTTCTGCTAAGGCTGCAAATGCAAAAGATGGGACAATAGCAGGGGTAATAGCGTTAAGAGCGATGGCAAAGGGAGGAAAATTTGCTTGGCCCTAGTGCAACTGCTGCTGAATATAATTCTGGAGTAAAAAATGCGGTTGTAAGCGCAGTAACAAAGGCGTTAGATACATTAACAGTAGGAATAAGAAGAGAGTATATTGATGAAGGGCTTAAGAGTGTAAAAGGAGGCAATGAAAATTAATACTAATGCTATTTCTGTAGCGTCTGAAAGGATTGGTGCTGGTGGTCAAAATAAATAGTGAAAATTATATTATATAAGGCAAATAAAATATTCTAGTGAAAAATATTCAGTTTATTATATAAAATTGTACAAGCAGATAAATTATAAAAAACAAGTTTTAATCTTTTGAAAAAATTAAATGATAATTATTTGTACTACTGGAAGTAGGAAAAAGTGCAGAGAATGTTTTTTACTTATTTATTGAGTTAATGTCAGGTGTTTTGGGATTTAGTGTGAATACACTACAAAGAAAGAAGACGTAGGAAATCATTTTAAGAATTTAGGTAAGAAGCTTGGTAGTATTTGTTATGTAAATAATATTTTAATGAATCATATTTTTTTGTTTCTAATTCTTAAGTATTTTAGTGTTAGTAGATTAATATCAACTAGTATAATTTATTTTAGTACTCTAAGATTAATATTAATTGTTAATAAGTAAATAATTTTAGAGTAGGGATGTAAAAAAATAGTAATTTTAATTAAAAAAAATTTGTATTTTAGATAAAGTGATATATATTATTAATTAATAATCATTACTATTTAGTAATAGTGATTATTAATTCTAAAGAAGGAGAATATTTGTGAGAAAAAATTTGTTTATATTATTAGTTTTGGGGTTAGCGTCTTGTAATCTAGATTCTAAATTATTGGATAATAAAGAAAGACCTGATAATTTTTTAAAAGATGTTGTAAATAATGTTCAGGATTTTGTGAATAACGTTCAAGGTGATGAACCAATAAAAGAAGATGTTGTTAATAAAGTTTCTGTTGAAAAAGTAGTAAGAGGAGATTCTGTAATAAAAGATGAGAAAGGGGAATTAATATCTGCCCTTATAAATGATATTAATAGTGTTATGAGATTATTAAATCAAGATAAGGCTGAAGTTGAGGATGCAAATCAATATGGTATGAAGGATAAAGTGTTTAAATTAGTGTTAAATGCTGTTAATAATAAGACATTAGATCATGGTGATAATAAGGAAGTAAGACGATTATTTTATTCCTCTTTGTTATACAATAAAGAAAGAATAAAAGATTTTGCAGAAATTCTTAAAAAAGTAGAATCGGATAATGCAAATAAGGGTACATGGATTTACGATATAATGAATGCTGTAGTAGTAGCTCTTCAGTTTGATTTTGAGAGAATAATTAATAAATTAGAAAAGAATAGAGATAAACTTGATAAATTGAGTCTTGTTGATTTAAGAGAAATTAAATCAAAGCTTGAGGAAATTCAATTACAAAAATTAAATTGGAGGAAAGCTGTAGATAGTCTTATTATATCTTATAAAGCTAAAACAGATGGAATTGATTCTGATAGTAAGAAATTGATAGAGCATATTGATAAAAGATATAAAGATCTTATTAAAGTTAAAATTCCTGGAATGAAGGCAGTATCTAATAGGATTATAGCTATTCTAGATACAATTAAGTAATTTATATAATCTTAAAATACAAAGGAAGGTAGATTAATAATATTCTATCTTCCTATATTTTTGTTTTAGAAATGTATTTAGGTGAAGTTTGGTAGAAAAAATTTCTTTTTATATGTATTCTAAAAAAAGAGTCTTTGTTTTATTTAAATTTTACTTTTATAACCCCATAAA
>NZ_AYOU01000122.1 GCF_000500065.1 Borrelia hispanica CRI
TCTCCTGTGCACTTTGCAAGTTCTGATTGAATGTGATCAAGAGCATCTTTTATTTTAGATTCGTCTTCATTTAAAAATTTATTAAATTCAGAGTCGCTACTTAAAGCTTCTTTTAAAAAATCTAGACCTTTGATTTGACTTTCACTTAATTTTTCTCTCAAGTTTTCTTCAGGTGTTTTTTGTGCTTCTACTTGTTGTTCTAAGTCTCTTTTATTTCTGCTCTTAATTCCTTTATTTGTGTTATTATCTTGTTTACAACTGCTCATTAGTAGTAATAAAATCAAGGTGAAATTGGTTATTTCCATATAAAATCTCCTCATTTTAATAGATATTTGTGATTTTAAAATATATAGCGATTATTGTTATGTGGTATGAATTACTTTGATTATTATATAATTAGCAACTACGAAATCGTAGTTGCTAAATGTTTACTTATTTTAAATTAACAATTTATTTTATTATTAATTTTTATTATGACAACATGTTTAATGTATTTGCATAGATTTTACTATTTTTATCTTCAAGTTCGTTTTTTATTGCTTGAAATATTTCTTTATTATTGTCGTATTTTTTAATTATTGTATGTATAAAATGCTCAAAAAATAAGCTTACATAGTTATTAGGGAAACCTGAGTTTGTATTCCCATACAGCTTTCCGTCATAGTGATGATTGTCTTTATATTTATCATGTAAATAATAGTAAAATGCTCCTTCGATGTATTGCATAGTAGTCTGATCATTGTCAAATCTTTTTAGTTTATTATATAATATATGATTATATGCGTAATTAAATGCCTTACTTAATTCTTTTTGTTCTTGTATATGTTTATCATCTAAGATCCAAGAACGAAATTTCTCGTATTTGTTGAATAAATTTTGCAATTCTTGATTTTTATTTTTATCTTGTTTAAGTCTCTTGTAAAATGCTGATCTATCTTTTTTAGATATATTAAGAGCATATATGAATATTTCAAATTTCATTTTTTCTTCAGTAGTTAAAGTTATATGAGCATGTTTTTGGAATTTGCTTTCTAGATCTTGAGGTTTTAATAAGTTATCTTGAGATTTAGTAGTTTGTACAGAGTCAGGCATTCTTTGACATGGGGTTTTATTTGCATTACAATTATATAATAATATAATGCAAAGTATTAATATACTTTTATTTTTATTCATATAATATTCTCCTTATTTATGAATTATAAATGATATTTTTCTTTGGATATATATTTATAAGCTTTTTTGATTGATTTTGTAAAATTATTATTTTGTTATAAAGTTTATGTTAAGCTAAATTAATTTTTGTTAATTTAGAAGGTTGAAGAGATATGAATAAAGTAAAGAAATCATTTGATGATTATATTGTGTATTTTAATGAAGGTAAGCTTAGTGATGCATAGATTAGTAAAGAGATGGGTGTAAGTCGTGTTAATGTATGTAAAATGAGACGTAGATGGGAGTCTAGAGAAAGCAATAATTTAGAAGAACATCCAAAAGTAACAATTAGTGAAGAAACTCTAAATAATGTGTTAATTCGTGCATCAGAACATAGTGCACAATCAAGTAGTATTAAAAGCCAGCTTCATATGGCTAGAAATAGATTGGGATTAAAATTTATTGCGTCATTTATAGTTTATTTAGATTTGGAGTTTAAATCATACAATCAAGAAATAAAGGTGTTAGAGAGCAAAATTGAAAGACTTCGAGAAGGAATTAATAATGAAGACGATCAAGATCTTAATAATAAGCTATGTGAACGTGACGAAGTTAAACGAGCAAAAGAACTTAAAAAAATGGAATTGTATTACCAAGCTATGCTTAAATTAAAAGCAGCTGATTTTGAATCACAAGTTAAATTTAAAATTTAAAGGATTATGTTGTGAATATATATGATCTACCTCTTTTTAAAAAGATGCAAAGGGAGTAAATACGTCATATTTTGAAATCGATTCTTTAAGAGTTAATTTATATGGTGGTGATAAAATAAGAGACTTTGAAAGATTTAGAGGATCGAATTCTGCTGTCATTTATGTTAATGAAGCAACAACGCTGCATAAAGAGACATTAAAAGAAGCGCTTAAGAGACTAAGAATAAAACCAGAGTTTATTATTTTTGATACTAATCCTGATCATCCAGAGCATTATTTTAAAACAGATTATATTGATAATAGCACGATATATTCTACATATAATTTTACGACATATGATAATGAGACAATTTCAAAGGAATTTATAAAGACTCAAGAAGAAATTTATAAAGACTTGCCAACATATAAAGCCAGTGTACTACTTGGAGAATGGGTTGCAAATAATGATGCGATATTTAGTAATATTAATATTATTAAAGAGTATGAATTTAAAAGTCCTATAGCTTATTTAGATCCTGCATATAGTAGTGGAGGAGATAATACTGCTCTTTGTGTTTTAGAGAAGGTATTGGATAAGTATTATGCATTTATATTTCAAGATCAAAAACCAGCTGTTGATCCATATGTTATGAATACAATAAAGATAATAATGGAGAATTTAAATGTTAATACTCTTTATATTGAAGATAGAGATGATATTAAAGGATCTGGTTCATTGACACGTGAATATGTTAAACTTCGAGATAATATGCAAAATTACTTTAGAATTGCACCAACAAGACCAAAAACAAATAAACACGCAAGAATTGTTTCTTTATTAACACCATTTACTTATAACAAGATGTATTTATTAGATTATAGTAGTCGTTCTGTATTTAGTGATATTTATTCATATAATGGAGATGGCAAAGTTCATGATGATGCTCTTGATGCATTATCAGC
>NZ_AYOU01000123.1 GCF_000500065.1 Borrelia hispanica CRI
CTACTTTCTGGTCCAATGTCATGTACTTTAGAATAATCTAAATACATAAATCCAATTGGTAATTCATTATTTACTTCTACATCTAAATCAAAAAACTGATCGGCTGTCTTTACTAAAATGTATCCAACACCATTAAATCGACAACTAATAATGCATTGTAATAATGCTGCTTTTAATTCTATTTTTAAACTACCCAAAGCATCATCAACATCTAATGATGTGCTTGATACACTGTCTAATGTTATTCCGTTCTTTAAACAATCTTTCGCTACATTATCTATGTAGTTCCTAAAAAATATTGAATATTTATATAAATCTCTTACATTTAATCTAAAATTTAATTTCATATCTTTTTTTGTTATATTTCTTTTAATCTTATACCACACAAATATAATACACTTTATTATTTTTGCTCACTTTTTTATAATTTTTTGTTACTTTTCTTATAAGCTTATTTAAGTTTATGAAGGATAAGTTTTACTTATTTAAATTTACTTTATCTTTCTTTATCTTTAATTAACATCTTTATTTAAATATCAGCGTTAATAAAATTCCTACAGCTAGGGTAATAATGGTTCCAAACATCCATGCATGTAATTTTAATGTTCCTTTAACCTCTGATGCAAATTTATCTATCTTAGTATCAAGCTCATTAAATTTAATATCTATCTTAGTATCAAGTTCCATTTTGTTAAGTTCCATATCTTTCCTAACAATATCTATCTTATTATCAAGTTCTTTAATATCTGACTTTAATTCGTCCCTTACTTTGTCGATTTTGTTATCAAGTTCTTTAATATCTGATTTTAAGTTATTTTCAATAATATCTATTTTGTTATGAAGATCTCTAATATCTGATTTTAGGTTATTTTCAACAGTATCTATTTTATTATCAAGTTCTGTAAATTTAGCATCTATTTTAGTATCAAGTTCTCTAATCTCAGCCTTTAAACCACGCTCTAACATCTCCAATTTTATGTCAAAGTTCTCTTTTAAATATTGAAGATCTTTAATAGTAAGCTCATTTTTATAGTATCTATAAGACAAATCATCCGCAATCTCTCTATTAATACCAGCTTTTACAAGCTCATTGAATACCATCTGCCTAGTAATTACAGGTTCCATTTGCATATACTCCATAAAGAATCTCCTTATATAATTATTATACAATAATTTATACGTTAAATGAAAGTAAATTTAGTAAAATGTTGACTTCTATCACGATAATTTAAAGACATAATTAAATATGCAGCTGATAATGCATCAAGAGCATCATCATGAACTTTGCCATCTCCATTATATGAATAAATATCATTAAATACAGAACGACTACTATAATCTAATAAATGCATCTTGTTATAAGTAAATGGTGTTAATAAAGAAACAATTCTTGAGTGTTTATTTGTTTTTGGTCTTGTTGGTGCAATTCTAAAGTAATTTGGCATATTATCTCGAAGTCTAACATATTCACGTGTCAATGAACCAGATCCTTTAATATCATCTCTATCTTCAATATACAGTGTATTAACATTTAAATTCTCCATTATTATCTTTATTGTATTCATAACATATGGATCAACATCTGGTTTTTGATCTTGAAATATAAATGCATAATACTTATCCAACTCCTTCTCTAAAACACAAAGAGAAGTATTATCTCCTCC
Organism: Borrelia hispanica CRI; assembly: GCF_000500065.1. NCBI lineage: Bacteria > Pseudomonadati > Spirochaetota > Spirochaetia > Spirochaetales > Borreliaceae > Borrelia > Borrelia hispanica. The sequence continues at coordinate 1,665 of NZ_AYOU01000123.1, forward strand.
ACTACTATATGCAGGATCTAAATAAGCTATAGGACTTTTAAATTCATACTCTTTAATAATATTAATATTACTAAATATCGCATCATGATTTGCAACCCATTCGCCAAGTAGTACACTGGCTTTATATGTTGGAAAGTCTTTATAAAGTTCTTCTTGGGTCTTTATAAATTCCTTTGAAATTGCCTCATTATCATATGTCGTAAAATTATATGTAGAATATATTGTATTCTTATCAATATAATCTGTTTTAAAATAATGCTCTGGATGATCAGGATTAGTATCAAAAACAATAAACTCTGGTTTTATTCTTAGTCTCTTAAGCGCTTCTTTTAATGTCTCTTTATGCAGCGTTGTTGCTTCATTAACATAAATGACAGCAGAATTCGATCCTCTAAATCTTTCAAAGTCTCTTATTTTATCTCCACCATATAAATTAACCCTTAAAGAATCGATCTCAAAATATGACGTATTTGAATATTTGGGAACAAAAGGTATTTTAAGCATATTAGCAAGATTTTCAAACTGTTCTATAACATTAATTTCTAATGCCTTCTGTGAGTTGCCTAATATAAAATTATTGGTACCTTTCCTATAAAGATGCCTATTTTTAAGTAAAGTTTTTAAGAATAAATAACAAGCCAAAAATGTTTTACCACTAGCTATCCCACCTGATAAAATAACTTTGTTTTGATTATTCTTTTCAATATCACGTAACACTTTACGTTGTTTTTTATTTAAGAACTTATTTTCAAAGCTTTTAAAATCAACAACTACTGATTTTGGTTTCATAAAAGATGCAATATCAATCCCAAATTCACGTTTATATTCCCTTTGCATAGACTTAAAAATACTACTACTGTATATATCCATTTATTTATCCTCCAAAATTAAATCTACTCTCATCTAAGTCTGCAATTTTAAGTTTCTTCATTGTTTCATAACATAACTTCATTGTTTTATCTTCTTTCTCACGTTTTAAATCTTTAAGTTTAATCTTCTTATCTTGAAGTTCTCTACTATTTCCTTTCTTTTTACTCATTTTAATCTCTCTCTCCAATAGATTTATTTCTTCTATACAATCCTCAAGTTCCAATTCTAAATAATTGTTAAATGCCCTCATAAACTTAAGTCCAAGTTGACTTTTGGCTATACTAAATTGACTCTTAAGTTCACGTGCTTTAGCATTTGTCTCGAGTACTCGATCTAATATACTATTAAGAGTAGTTTTACAAATAGTTACTTTACTTTCACTAAAAAATTCCTTTGGATTATCTTTGATATTTTCCCATTTTTGTCTCATTTTACTTACATTAGCTCGTGAAACACCAAGTTCTTTCGCTATTTCAGTATCATTTAATCGACCTTCATCAAAATACATGGCATAATCTTCATATGCCCTCTTTACTTTATTCATATCTCTTCAACCTTATAATTTAACAAAAATTAATTTTAGTTAACATAAACTTTATAACAAAACATTAAACTTTCAAAAATAAATAAACAATTACAAAAATACCTATACAAGAAAAATAATAAATTTGAACTACCCTTAGAAACAAGGAGAGTATTATGATTAAATATACAAATTATTTGATATTTTGTAGTCTATTACTACTTTGCTGTTGCAAAGAAATAACAAAATCTACAAGACCCTCAAAAGATCTAACTAAAAAAAAGCCAGAAACTACAACAACACAAAAAACAGCTGAAGAAACATTAAGAAAAAATTTAACTGAAGAAGAGCAAGTAAACTTAGATTTCTTAAAAGAAAGTTTAAACAATAAAGAAAAGTTTAATAAGTTTTTATTATTTGCTCAACCTAAGATTAAAGAAGCTTTGGCTCACATAAAGACTCAACTTGAACGTTGCAAAAACAATAACGATGGTAAAGAAGGATTTAAAAATGCGGTACAAGCCTACTTTACTACAATGGATGACAATGAACTAGCTAATTTTAAAGATAGTGTGACGAGTACTTGTTAACGAAAGTTAAAAAATATTCAAAAAAACCTATTACATTGAAAAATATTGTAAAATGTCAAAAACATAATTCACATAATTTCATTTATTAAATTAGCAATTTAAAAAAAGTAAATAAAACTTTATGACAAACTAACAATTTTTATAAAATCAACAATCATATTATACAAATAATTATGAAATAGGAGAATAAAGATAAAATTAAAAGCAAATCTTTTTTAAAAATCCCTATACAAACCAAAATAACTAATAGTATACTTAAAAACAAGGAGAATATTATATGTATAAATATTTAAAACACATACTAATTTATAGTCTAATACTAGTCTATTCTTGTACAGATAAACTAAAAGTACACGAAAGAATAAGTTTAACACCAGCTAAACAAATACCA
>NZ_AYOU01000124.1 GCF_000500065.1 Borrelia hispanica CRI
TGTTCCATTCTGTTTATACTTGCTTCATATAAAGAAAAAATGTAATTAACTACTTTCAAAAAGATATTTGTATAAGTAGATGTATTTTTATCATTATTATTTTTTTGTAGAAGTTCTGTAAATTTATTTAGTATATCAATACCTATTTTTGCCGTACTTAAATTCATTTATAGTCCTCTCCTAATAATTTTGTAATATTTATAATTTATTGTTTTGTATGATTTTTTGGATTTGAGGGAGCATTAATGCTCCCATCCATTTTTATTTGTTTATTTAGGATATCCTAGTTTTTTGTAGGTGCATAAGGCATTGCACCATTTTCGGATGGAGTTTGCAAGTACCGTAGTTTTCAACTTGCGTTCCTATCCATAATTGCCTAAGAATAAATATATAGCAAAAACAAAATATTATCAAGTAAAAAACAAATTTTTTGTAATTTTTTGCTTTGTGAAAAAATTATTACAGTCCAATATTACTTGGACTGTAATAACCTTTTACCAAATATCAATACCTATTTTTGCCGTGCTTAAATCCATTTATCCTCCTTTTCATGTGATGTAATATTGAATGGTAATTGCATATTATCAGAATTACTATTGACCTTTTCTATAAATTTTTTTATTTTAGTTTGAATAGGTTCAATAGCCAATTTTATTTGTGGTGTTAAAGCATTATCTAAAATTTCCATGTTTTTAGTATAAATATGCTCATACTCCAAATAGAATTGGTGTAATAATGAGAATGCTTGATTATCACGTCTGTCAAAAGTAGCATCTTTAAAATTGAATAATGAATCAATTAAATTTGAGATTGCATTTAAAGATGCGTTTAAAGATTCTTTATTAAGAATCATATCTGACCCCCATCATCATTATTATTATTTTGTTTATTTTTATTTTTAAATTTTTCTATTAAGATATGTAATATATCTTTAAGCACAGGTTTAAGCAAGAGTACAGTACTCAAAATTAAACCAGAAATAATTAATAACTTAGTACCATCAATATCAAGTAAAAGTCGTATTAAATTATTTGTGTTAATGTCGTTCATATGAGCTTTAACCTCTTCTTTAAAAATTTGTATCTATAACTATATAGCTAAAATTAATTTTTGCTATAAATATAAATATAATATTTCACAGTTTAACAAGTCTAGGAACTGTATCGTAACTTGATGATGAGTATCCACGTTTTTGTATATACCAACCCTGAAACAAAGGAATAAGAGTATCTACCAAAGCATTTTTTGTACCAAGATAATATATTAATCCTTTGCCTGATTCACTAGCGTATTGAGTATATATTCGTTTTGCATATTTAGTCCCTGATGCATTAATAGTTGCATCTACAAGTATGTCTAAATAAATGGGTTTGTCATCATCAGATGAATAAAATCTTAATATAACGTCTTGATTTGAGTACTCTGAAGTCATATCTATGACATAAGCTCTTCTTCTAAGGTCGTATTCTGCAATTGAACTACTTGTAGTTCTGGTCCTTGATAATGTGAAATCAGATGGTGGACCAAGTAAGTATTCAGGAATAGATGATTTTTGTAATGTACCATAGCCATTTGTAGTAACAAAATAATCAGATTTATTTAGTCTAGAACTTGACATACTATTTGTAAGTCTGCTCTTTACTTGACTAAAAATATTAGAAATACTACTAGAATCATCATTTAAAATTTTGGTAAGTAATTTGTTATAAGCTTTATTAATAAAGTCTTCATTATTAATAAGTTCTGTAGCAATAGTGTCTTTAATAACCTCTTTAAAATATTCAAGACCATTATTTTTGAAGATTTTGTCTCTAGTTTTTTCAAAGAAGTTTGCATATGTAATTGCATGACAACTAGAAACTCCATCATCAATCAACATTAAATATTGGTCTTTAATATCACCAATTTTGTTGAGTTTGTTAATTTGTATGTATTCTTCATTATCAATTAAAATTTGTTCTTGAGATGACATTTGCTCTCCTTAATTAAAAGTAATAATTTCTGTATTATCTTTATCATATAGTTTAAGTGTGCGTCCTATTGGGATAAGGTTTTTTATAAATGAATAAATTGATTGTGAATATCCCTTAGGAAGAAAATTAAATGTTAAAAATCTATGTTTAGTTTGAAGTCCTTCTTTAGTTTCACGTATTAAAATACGTTTTAATCTGTTTCCTTTAGGGGTGCTAGGCGTAATAAATGCAGTAAAATTAGTTTTTATAGTGCCAAGAAGTTTAATTTTGATGACCCCAGCCTGAGGAGTTGTAATTTCAATATCAACGTGTAAAAAAGCCTTGAACAATCTTATAAATGATTCATCGGTACCAATATGTCGTAAAGCAAAAAGCACACTGTCAATATTTGATGTAAGTGATGCAAGAGGTTGACTTTCAGCATAAAAAATTCTAAAAAGTTGAGATAACCATATAGCAATAAATCTTGATGAGCAGTGTTTTGTAGCGTTAATACTAGTAAAGTTCGAATTTAGACTTTTAAGTTCAGCAAGAAGTACATTAGCATAGTTAGTTTCAGTTTGAATTAACTTAGCAATTTCTGTGTTTTTAAGAAAATTAGGTATCATATTTATATTCCTTATTTCTTAAGATGTAATATCAATGAATAGGTTGTCTGTAAGATTAAATATAAGTAATTCTTCAGGCTTAACATCTATATCTTGATTTTCTTTAAATTCTGAATCATTAATGTTTGCAATTTGAGTTTTGTCATCATCTTTGAGCACTGCAAATATTTTTAATCCTTTAATGCCCTTAATCTCATTTACAGGAGCAAAGAAATCTTGATATTCAAATTTGATACCCATATTCGTGTAATTATTATTTACAATACGTGTATATATATCTCTAATACGTGAGTCGATGTTAAGATAAATATGATTTTGAAGGTCAA
>NZ_AYOU01000125.1 GCF_000500065.1 Borrelia hispanica CRI
TTTCGCCATATTTTTCTTTTTTCGTCGTGTAATTTTTCTTATATTTGTGCGAGTACCAATCTTTGAATCGGCCCTCCCATATGAGATCATAGTCGTTTATTACGCCATCTGTTCTTTTCATCATCATCCACACTTTGTACTTGTACCTGTTGCCAAATTGCTTTAGAAAGTGTTTCAAAATATCTTCGATGTCATATTCTTTCCCATACTCATTTATGGCAGTCTCCAAATTTAGCAAGGCGTTTATGTACGTTGAATCGTTGTTGCTCAGCTCTTTCACCTGTTGCATATAGTTTTTGCTTATTTTGTGCACTTCTATCAGTCTAGTTTTTACGCCAATTCGTTTAAATTGCACTTTTTCAYTTTTYTKTTCMACRYTTTTTGGTTTTTTACATGAAAGACTTTTTACAGAGTTTTTCTCTAAAGAGTTCTTAGAATTCTCTTTATTTATATTGCTTATATTAGCTTTATTAAAATAATCCAAACTTTGCACATGCGAAATTATACCCATGCGATTTTTATGAAGTTGTTCGTTAGTTTTGTTTTCTATTTTTTCTGTTATAAATTTTATAGTTTTTGAATTTATATTTTTGGGTTCATTATCAAAAGGCTCATCAAGATCGAAGTTTCCAATTATGATTTTATCTTTTAAATTATCTTGTAGCATTTGTGTTAGATATTCTAATATCGCGTCTTTATGTGTAGGCATTAGTTCCATGTTTTGCACATAATAAGCGACACTTCCTTTTCCTTTTCCAAATCTTATGATTTTAGATTTTATTAGATTTAGATTATTGAGTAGCTTTATATCTAATTCTAGTGTGCGTTTACATACTTTTTTTGCAGCATCATTTTCTAATAATTTAAGTACTATTTTTTGGATGTCACATGCTGAATATTCTTCAATTCCCATTGATTGTTTATAGTTTGTATTTTTAGTATTGATTGCCCAATAAACTTTAATTATTCTGTTATATCGTTTTAGCATCTTGATTATTTGCAATTTAACATAGGACATTCGTATTGTTTGACTATTATGGGGATTTTTATAAATATTTAATTCTACAAGGCTTTTTAATATTATATTTATTTGACCTTTTGGGTCTTGATGTTTGAAATTCTTTTTGTCTTTTGTTATACTTAGCATAGGGTTTTTTTTGTATCCAAAGTTTGGATTTTCTTTTTACAAAGAATCTTTGGATTGTTACTTGTATATTATTATATACAAAAATTTCACTCTTGGCTAGATTTGGGTCAAGGTGATTTTTTATACCCCAAATAAATGTTTACTTATATTATTAACAATAATTATTTTAACATGATTGAAAATGCTGTATAATTGTATAAGGAGATTGTTGTGGAATATATGCGAATGCAACCTGTAGTTACTCGACAGATGGTATTAAATGAGCTTATTAAGGCAGGTATTAATAAAGAAATTGCTGATGACTTGTCTTATAGATACTATAAAAATGAGCTTACTTATAAAGATATTGAGTATCTCAAAGAAAACTTTGACATAAAATTAAAACATTTAGAAGAAAAAATTTTTGATACAAAAGAAGAACTTATTAATAGAATGGATACCAAATTCACTGAGCTTGATAATAAGATAGACAATATAAAAGGTGAATTAAAATCAGATATTAAAGAACTTGATAACAAGCTCAATATTAAATTTAATGAGTTTGATAATAAGATAAATGTTGTTGAAAATAACTTAAATGTTAAAATTGATATTAAATTTGATGAGCTTGATAATAAAATTGAAATTAACAAAATAGAACTTAATAGTAAATTAAAATTACATAATTGGATGTTTGGAACTATTATCACACTTAATGTAGGGATTTTTTTGGCATTAATTTCAATAATTTATTCGGTTTTGGGTAAGTAAATACAAATTGTTAATTTTATTACAAAATCGATAGGATTAAGTTTCCAGATAACAATATAAAATCATGTTATTTTAGAGAATGAATGACGTTTATGGCTGTGACTGAGCTATAGAAAATGTCTTTAATCATAATTGATTGTATAATAGGTTTAATTCGTAAAAAGATATTGAAAGGATGTATTTTATGAAAAAGATAATAAATTGTATTATAAAATGTAAGCTTTGATTCTTACTTATTTGCGATATTTAAGTTGTTTTAGAAAATTTTAATGATATCTGATTATAATTTTAATTGTTATTAATATAATATGTATTAAAAATACATTAAAGTTTATAAAAAGCAACGTTTCATGCAATAGGTGTATGTCATAAAATATGAGAAAGTCAATATTAGAGATAATGCCAAGGATATTTGATTGATTTTGTTTTTTGTGTCTTTACTGTTTTTAGTAGATGGACTAATAAAAAGAAACAAGGAATCGATATAAATATTAAAAAGATGATAAAAAAGAATAAAATATAATGGATGGTGATGGGATGTAATAGTGGGGGAGTTGCGGGAGGAGAGGAAGGAAAGAATAAATTTTTGCAGTCATTAGTTAATGTAAGTAATGAATTTTTGAATGTTTTCACTTCATTTGGGGATATGGTAGGGAGTGTATTGGGATTAAATTTGGAGAGTAAGAAATCGGATGTAGGGAATTACTTTAAGAAGGTGCAGGAGACTGTACAAGGGATAAAGGATGGGCTTAATAAAATTGTTGCTAAAATGAAGGAAGAAAAGAATCCTAATGCAGAGGCTACTGAGAGTGCGGTAAAAAAATTGTTAAGTGAAACACTAGATAAGATAATTGGTGGAGCAAAGGCTGCAAGTGAGGCAATAGGAGATGCTAGTGAACCAATTGGTGCTGTTGCTGCTCAGAATAATGGAGGTACTGCTGGTGATATTAATAGTTTAGTAAAAGGAATTAAAGGAATAGTAGAAGTAGTACTTAAAGAGGGTAAACATGATGCTGGGGATGATAAGAAGGCTGAAAATCTTAGTGCAAGAACTGGTGTTGATGGAGAAGCTGGGAAATTATTTGGTGTTGGTGCTATTGCTGATACTGCTAATGCAAAGAAATCAGCGGCAGATGTATCAAAAGCAGTAGGAGCAGTGACTGGTGCTGATATTTTGCAGGCTATAGTTAAAAATGCTAGTGCTACTGTTGCTAATGCAAAAGATGGAACAATAGCAGGAGCTATGGCATTGCGAGCTATGGCAAAGAATGGTAAATTTGCTAATGATAATGCTGGAACTGCTGAAGTTACTACTGCAGTTAAAGGGGCTGCTGTTAGTGCAGTAACTAAGGCACTAGATATATTAACAATAGCAATAAGGAAGATAATAGATGCAGGACTTAAAGAAGTAAAAGCAGCAATGAAAATTAATACTAATGCTACTACTGTAGCATCTGAGAATAGTGGTTCTGGTGGTCAAAATAAATAGGCAAAGTTATGTAAGTAAATAATAAAAATAAAGTCATAAAGTGAAGATACTAAGAGTTAAGCTTTTGGTATCTTTTATTTTATAGTGTGTTAAATAGAAATATGTTACTTGATATGATTAATTTTATTATTTGTGATTTCTTTAAAATGTTCTAATTAAAAGTATTCAGTTTATTATATAAAATTGTACAAACAAAGATAATATGGTGATGGGATGTAATAGTGGGGGAGTAAAGGGAAAAGGGACAGGAGGAGGAGATGGGAGAGGATTAAGTGGAGCAATGATGGAAGTAGGGAGAAGTGCAGAGAATGCATTTTATGCATTTTTGGAGTTAGTGTCAGATGTATTGGGATTTAAAGTGAACACAACTACAAAGAGAGAGGATGTAGGAGTATATTTTAATAACCTAGGTAAGAGGCTTGGCGAGGCATCAAAAGAATTAGAGGAAGTAGCACAAAAAGCAGAGGTAGGTGTTGATAAAAGTGATTTATCAAAAAATCCAATTAGAGAAATAGTTAATTCAGCCAAGGGAGTTTTAGATACGTTAAAAGGACATTTAGAGTCATTAGGGCAGGTAGGTGATGCTAGTCTAGTAGGTGAGGCGGTAACTAATAATAAAGGAGTAACAGTAGATGACAATTCAATAAAGAAAACCCTTAAAGCATTGCAAGAAATAGTAAAAGTAGCAAAAGGAGAAAATATTTCAGAACCAAGATCGGGAAGTACAGCAGTAAAGTTAGGTGATGMGGATAATAAGGAAGGAGYTAAGATATTGTCTACAAATGAGGCTTCGGAAGCAGGAAGTGTATCTAAAGCAGTGTTAATACTATCAYAAGTGTAAGTGGAGGTGGAGAAGAAATGCTGGCATCAATAGTGAAATCTACAGAAAATAGGGTTGTGGCTTTGACAGGTAATGCAACTTCAGGTACAACTCCATTGGAATTTGCAAAAGGAGGAACATCGGCTCACTTAGCAAATGCTTCAGATGCAAAAGCAGCAGCAGTAGCAGGAGGAATAGCATTACGTTCATTGGTTGAAGACGGTAAATTGGCATCAGGAGCTCAAGATGGACAAGCAGGAGGAAAAGAAGAAGTACAAAAAGTAGGGATAACCGCAGTAAATAAGTTATTGGGAGCAGTAGA
>NZ_AYOU01000126.1 GCF_000500065.1 Borrelia hispanica CRI
ATTTTAAGAAAAGTACAAAGTTACCCAAAAAAATACAAAGTTTACCCTAAAAAGTACAAAGTTACCTAAAAAAATACAAAGTTTACAATTTTTAAAAAACAGATCTATATTTATTTAAGATGATTAGTATAAAAAAATTTTTTAAAAAAATCAAACATCAAAAAAATGATAAAATCATATTTAACAATAGTACAAATAATATAATTGAAATAAATTCAAAAGAAATTATTAATTTTTGTACAAATCATATCTTAATATCAAATAGTACAGAACTTAAAGCAATAGGTATCTTGCTTTCTTCTGGTATTCCATTATCTCAATTCACCAAAAAAAATTTTACTATCACTAATTATACACATGATACTATTACTTACACATCATCATCCAATTTACAAATTAAAAATCATACTTTGGTCAACTCCACACTCATTATAAATGCTATTTATTTCCTAAAAAAACATAAGTTTAATATTATTTATATAAAACTTAATCGTATTCTCAAAAAATTATTTCTTGCAAATATAACTACTAAACATTTAGAATATATTTATTCTATTATTCTTCAATCTCTAAACAAAAAGGACAATTCTTACTTTTATGAATCCATTTTACAACATCCAAAATACAAAAGTATCAAACTTGTAAGTAGGCCTACTTCACTAAATAGTCTTGAAAACTTAATTTTTATTAATTCATTTGAAAATTTACGTATACATAATACTGCAAATTTACTATTTTATAAGAATAGCAATAATGAATTACAATCTACTATTGCTAATCTAATTGAATCCTTTTTTATTGATCAAAACTCTAACAAAGATATACATACTCTCAAATCATACATTAACCTCAATCTAAAACAAATGGGTATTCCCTATAAAAAAACTCACAAAATACAAAAACAAATCTTTTCCAATATCTTCGTATCTTAAACATTAACTAAATTCACTTATTTTACTTAACAATAAACCCTAAAAACACTATAATATTATATAAGGAGATTTTCATGGAACATATGATACAGCCAGTAGTAACAAGACAAATGGTGTTAAATGAGCTCGTAAAAGTTGGTATGGATAGAGATATTGCGGACGATTTATCTTATAGATACTATAAAAATGAACTTACTACTAAAGATCTTGAACTTCTAAAAATGGCATTCAAATCAGATATTAGAGATCTTAACAATAAAATTAATACTGTTGAAAATAACTTAAATATTAAAATTGATACTGTTGAAAATAACTTAAAATCAGATATTAGAGATCTTAATAATAAAATTGATACTAAATTTAATGAACTTGATAATAAAATTGATACTGTTGAAAATAACTTAAAATCAGATATTAGAGATCTTGATAATAAAATTGATACTGTTGAAAATAACTTAAAATCAGATATTAGAGATCTTGATAATAAAATTGATACTAAATTTAATGAACTTGATAATAAAATTGAAATTAACAAAACAGAACTTAATAGTAAATTAAAATTAAATAATTGGATGCTTGGAACTATTATTACAATTAACGTAGGAATTCTTTTAACATTAATCTCAATAATCAATTCAATTATAAATAAATAAACATGAATTACTAATTCTACAAATCTTTATTGGCAGAAGCAAAATCAATAATTCATATTAATCTCTAGTTAACTTTGAATAACCTCTGGCTTAGTAGATTTTTTAGTTGCCTTAGCTTTAGCGGCTGCTTTTGCTTGTGCTTGATCTTGTTGCACAACCCGTTCTTCTGCTTGATCTACAGATTGATCTTTTTGATCTTTTTCTTTTAATTGATCTTTTCCTTCTCCTGATTGATCTTCTGGTTGTAACTTAATTTTAGGTTCAACTACCTTTTTTCTTTCTAAATTACCAAGAAAAATTTCCTTATAATCTCTATAAAGAGTCTCTAAAACACCAGCAAGCAAACTATATTTCTTTATTTCACAATTATAATAAAGATTGTCCACTAGTTGAATTTTGATATCCAAATTATCTGTATATTTCTTGCTTATCCACTCTTTAACATATGAAGATACATACTCATAATCAATATCATCAGAATTTAGTATTGGGAAATTAACTATTGTCTCATCATTTTTTTTAGACTGAATCTCATCGCTCATATAAGTTTGCCAAAATCTATCTCTTCTCAAATAAAGTCTTCTTATCAAATATTTTAAAGTGAATTTCATATCATCTCTCCTTTTGCATTTTGCATCAAAATTTTATCTTTATCTGGATCTTGCTCTTGATATGGAAACATAATTCCTAAACTAGCAAGAGAAAGTCCTTTAGTGGTCTTAAATCCTTCAAAATTAGTGTTAATTTGTGGTCTCGGCGGGCGTACGGCAATATTATCTCCCCTACCCTCTTCGTATAAAGGGTATAAATTTGCAATATCATCACTAGAATCGCCATTTTCAATATTTCCTACATAAGATCGTATTTCTTCTTTAACCTCCATTCTCAACTTTGCCTTTTCTTCCTCTCTCCTTCTGATTCGCTCTCTTCTTTCTTCTTCTTCTCGCCTAAATAATCTCTCTATATATTCTTGTTGTCGTTTAAGTTTCAGTTTGCGTTCTTTTTCTGTTTTCTCTTTTTCTTTTTTTTCTTCTTCTTCGTCTTTCACATTTTTTGACGCATGAAATTCAAAATTTTTGCTTGCTAATCTTATTTTTTCGCCATATTTTTCTTTTTTCGTCGTGTAATTTTTCTTATATTTGTGCGAGTACCAATCTTTGAATCGACCCTCCCATATGATCTCATAGTCGTTTATTACGCCATCCGTTCTTTTCATCATCATCCACACTTTGTACTTGTACCTGTTGCCAAATTGCTTTAGAAAGTGTTTCAAAATATCTTCGATGTCATATTCTTTCCCATACTCATTTATGGCAGTCTCCAAATTTAGCAGGGCGTTTATGTACGTAGAATCGTTGTTGCTCAGCTCTTTCACCTGTTGCATATAGTTTTTGCTTATTTTGTGCACATCTATCAGTCTAGTTTTTACGCCAATTCGTTTAAATCGCACTTTTTCACTTTTTTGCTCAACTCTTTTTGGTTTCTCACATGAAAGATTTTTCACAGAGTTTTTCTCTAAAGAGTTCTTAGAATTCTCTTTATTTATATTGCTTATATTAGCTTTATTAAAATCATCCAAACTTTGCACATGCGAAATTATACCCATGCGATTTTTATGAAGTTGTTCATTAGTTTTGTTTTCTATTTTTTCTGTTATAAATTTTGTGGTTTTTGAATTTATATTTTTGGGTTCGTTATTAAAAGTTTCGTTAAGATCGAAATTTCCAATGATGATTTTATCTTTTAAATTATCTTGTAGCATTTGTGTTAGATATTCTAATATCGCGTCTTTATGTGTAGGCATTAGTTCCATATTTTGCACATAATAAGCGACACTTCCTTTTCCTTTTCCAAATCTTATAATTTTAGATTTTATTAGATTTAGGTTGTTTAGTAGCTTTATATCTAATTCTAGTGTGCGTTTACATACTTTTTTTGCAGCATCATTTTCTAATAATTTAAGTACTATTTTTTGGATATCACAAGCTGAATATTCTTCAATACCCATTGATTGTTTATAATTTGTATTTTTAGTATTGATTGCCCAATAAACTTTAATTATTCTTTTATATCGTTTTAGCATCTTGATTATTTGCAATTTAACATAGGACATTCGTATTGTTTGACTATTATTGGGATCTTTATGAATATTTAGTTCTACAAGGCTTTTTAATATTGCATTTATTTGACCTTCTGGGTCTTGATATTTGAAATTATTATTATCTTTTGCTATACTTAACATAGGTTGTTTTTTTCTATCCAAAGTTTAGATTTTCTTTTTTTAAAAGAAGCTTTGGATATTTATGTATTTTATTATACATAAATATTTCACTCTTGACTAGTTTTGCGGTTGAGGTGATTTTTTTATATCTTTTTATTGAATAAACCTGAGAAACAATTTTTGTGAAATTTCTATTTATATAATAAAAAAGTTTAGTAATATTTTTATTTAAAATAATATTTAGAATCATAAGCATTGATTATATAATATTTTAAATTGAATATCAATTCACTTAGTTGTAAGGGAATTTATATTCATAAAATATGTTTTAATTAATATCAATTTAATACTTTATAAGTTATTCATTATTTAATTCTAAATATCCTGTAATTTATAAGATTATAATTTATATATTTTTTTATGTATATTATATATTTTTTTTATTTAGTATTTTTGAATGACTTTTTGACTCTATAATCAATTTTGTTTGTTTTTTTTCTGTTAAGTTATTGATTTCTTCTTTGAGTTTGGCTATTTCATTATCTTTCTTTTTTATTTCTTTTTGTATTGTTTCTGTTAAGTTTTTGATTTCTTCTTTGAGTTGTATGAATGCACTGTGATTTTCTTTTGTTTCAATGTTTTGAATTTTTATATTGTTTGTTTTTTGAGTATACGTTTTATTATTTTGAGAGTATTTGCTTATTTCATTATTTATTATTTCTATTTTGTTTTGAATGATTGTGCGAATCTGAGATTTTTTTTCTTTTTTTCTAATATTTTCCATTAAGTCGCAAATTATGTTTTCCGGAATATATCTTACATTTTCATATTGAATATAAGCGTTTAAAGTTGCTAATTTCTTGCAAAGAATAGAATTTGTTGTGTGATAGTTAAAGTCTTGTGCTAATATATCTACTACTTCTCCTAATCTATATAATTTGATATCTCCAAATTTTTTCATAATTAATGTTTCCTTTTTTGATTAAAATTTTAATTTTATCATACGTAAAAATTTCGAAATAGTTAATATGTATGTTAATAATAATTGGCCAATATTTTTTAATATGTATGTAAAAAAAGTGTAAATTCTATTTTGAGGATAATTTTTTATATTTTAAGTGATCATTTGTGACAATATAAATTGGCCTATTATTTTAGTTTTATATAAATTGACTTATTATGCTTTATATTGTATATTGGTATCAATAAATTATTGTAATTAGTGTTTTCTTAGCAATAAAGCAAATTACTTTGCTTTTGTTGATTTTAATTAAATAAAGTTAGGTTAAGAATGGTAAAGTAATTTTGTTTGTCATTTTCAAGGGTAACAGGAGGGGATTTAGGTGGCTAATAATCTTAAGAAACAACTAAATATCATTGGAACTGTTGTAACAGGAATAGTGATTTGTGTTTCAGGATTGGGAACCTATGCTTTTCAAGGATTTTTAGCTGAACTTAAGAAAGATCTTCTCGAAGAATTACGTGTTGAATCTGAAAACAGACTGAAGAATGAATTTGAATCCCTTAAAAATTTTTTCAAACAAGATTTTAAAAAGGATATTCAAAAATTGAATTTGGAAAGTAAAGAGATGATATCAGAAGTAGAAACTCTTCTGTTCAAAGAAAGACTAAAAATTAAGCGTGCATTCAAAGAAGAATTGGACAAATGTTTTGATTCTTTGAAGAGGGTAGGGGAAGAAGTAAACAGAGTAGGGGAAGAAGTAAACGATGAAAAATAAATTGTTTGTTTTTATTTACAATTTTGCATATAACGTCTTGAAAGATCATTTTATAAAAAAATATAAATCAGAATTGCTCGAAAGTGCTGTTCCATTGAAAAATTCTTCTTATCAAGTGTATGAAAAAATCAAAGAAATAGAAAAACACAGGCTAGTAGTTCCTTTTCAATATAATTTCAAAGAACAAAATAGTGCTATTTGTAAGTTTGGATGTTATTTCTTATGTATTTTGTTTATTTCTTTTGTGGTAAAAGAGATAAAAGACAAGATTGAAAAATGTTTCGATAAATTCGAAGTTGATTTGCTTTTTAAAAGTCTTGCTGATGCTGGATGTTTAAAAGATGTCAATTCGTATGTTCTTGATCCAAATTTAATATTCAAAAGTCTTGGAATTAGTGATGATATTCATTATCTCGATGTACACTACTCCCCTACTGAATATGATCCTGATAGTTGTGATATTTTAATTGGTAAATATAAAGATAGTAAAAGTGATTTATATCATTTTGTGATTATTGATAATGATTTAAATTCTGTTATTTGGGATTCACTTGGTAGTTCCAAAGCTGTAAATGATGGTGTTCTTGAATCTTTACGAGTATTTAAAATTAGTGATTCGTCTATTGTTAATGGCGTTAGGCAAAGACTTGCTTTGTATCGTGAGCAGTTTAATAGAGCATGAAAAAAAATTTATTTTGGGAGGTTTAAAGTGAGTGCAATAAAAAATGTAAATAAACTTTTTGATGCGGTAGTAGCAAAAGATTCTTTACTTGCAGAATTTGATGGTTTTATAGGAGAGTCTAATACTAATCTTGTACGTGAAGGTATGAAATTTACAAGTAACATTCTTAATTTTATTTACTATATCAAGAATGAAATTGCAAAAAACAATGAAGACAAACGTGCATTTGAAATACTTAATTCTAAACTTCAAGGAGCGCTTGATGTAGCTATTGATGCTTGCAGGGCTTTAGAAGATGGTGAGAATTGGGATGAGTATGATAAGCTCATTAAGCTTAGAGGTCAAATTGCTAGTGAGATATTACAAAAAGTTCAAACTGAATCATTATAGGTATAAGCGTTTATGAATAGATTTATTGTAAATAAAAGTTATTTGTTGTCTTTGTTTTTGGTAGTCATATTATTGTCTTGTAAAGGTATTGCAAGTCTGCCTGTTGAACCTGTACTACTAGAGAAAAATGATCCTGTAAGTTTGGCTATTGATGAGGCTGCGTTATTTCAGTATGCATTAAGTCTCAATTTGTGGCTTCTTGATACTAAAGAGTATGTTGATCGTTATTACAAAAGGGACAAATTTCCATATTTTGAACCTTTTGATCCTACATACCAAGGTGATGCTGGTGAATTAGGAATTACTAAGAGAATTGCTTATTACAAACGTTATATAGAAGGAACAAAACCTATTGCTGTTTCTGTGTATCGTAAATATACCCAGGTGTACTTAGAGGAGTAGGGGAAAATATAGTGAATTTGCAACAAGAAGTTGAATTAGAAACTGGATTAGAAGAAGGAGAATCATTAGATTTGGGTACAGATGCTCCTTCTTCTGATGATTTGGTTTCCACAGTGTCTAATGAACCTTCTGAATTTGTTGATGCAGAATTAATATCATCTAATGATGATTCTGATTCTTCTGATTCTGGTTCTTCTGATTCTAATGATTCTGATTCT
>NZ_AYOU01000127.1 GCF_000500065.1 Borrelia hispanica CRI
ATGCCCAATTTTTTAATTGTGTATTATTTGGTAAGCGAGCAGAAACTCTTCTTCATTTTCTTCTTAAAGGCAAGCAAGTTGTTGTTCAAGGGTCTATGAGACATGAGTATTATAAGGATAAACATAGTGGAATTGATAAAATTAAAAGCATTATTTTTGTAGATCAACTGAGATTGTTTGGTGGGGATAGTAAGTATCATAATCCTAAAGTTGATATTCCTATTCCTACTCCTGCTCCTGTTCCTGATCCTGCTTGTGAATTTAATGAAGATATTCCTTTTTAGAAGTTTATGAATGAGGTTTGGATTATATAGGAGGTTAAATGATATATGAAATTAAGACAAACTGATAATAGATTTATTGTAGAGATTAGACGTTGGGGTTGTTACTTTTTATCTTTGCATTATTACATATCATCACTTACAAAGAACAAATTTGACTTTAATGATATTAATAATAATTATTATCAATTTGTTAGTTTAGGTTATATGAGGATTAATTGTTATATTTTAAATCCATGTAGAATCTTGAGTGTTTTTGGAATTAAACGAGATGTTCGTATTGAGGATAAATCTTATAAATGTTTAAAGGATGAGTTTGAGATAAGTGAAGTTAATATAAAAAATATTGCAGGATCCCATTTTATGGCAACAAATAATACAGAAGTTTTATATGATCCTCTTTATCTTAAAGATAGAGGGCAAGAATATCATCTTAAATCTAAGCGTATATTTAGAAAAATATAGTTTACTCCATATATGTTTATTTTATTAAAAGGTTATATGCCTTTTTTTTTATGCTTATTTATTATGTCAAATATTGATTTTAGCTAAAATTAATTATATTATCATATAATAGCTATTTGTTAAATTACTTTTAACCTTTATTTCTAAAATAAAAAATTCTAACAAAAAGAATATAACTTCTTTTTGTTAGTTTTATTATAGTAATATATTGATTTAATATTATGTTTGTATAGATCATATAGCAATATATGGAATATACAATGTAAATTGATATTATTTAAAACCATCTTTAATATCATGATATGCTTTTAATTTACTTGCTTTTGAGAGGCCATAAACATTATCAATTTCAGCTGTTGATGCATATTTCATTAATTCTTTAATTTCAAATGAGTTGTACCCTTTACTTTTAAGTGTTGCAATAAATATATTTCTACATATATGTAGCGATTTACGATATTTAAATCCTGATTTTGTAAGTAATTCTTTAAATTGTTTTGAAATCTCACTTATATTTATTCTATTATCTTTAAAGCGATGTTTACTTTTTTGAAATAGATAAGTACGTCTTGAATCTTGTCCTTTATTTTTAAAATGAAGTTTATGAATTTCTTCTATAGATTCAAATTCAGATTTACTTATTACTACTTCTCTAATGCAAATACTGGTTCGCTTCTTTGCAACATTTACACGTAAACTATAAAATACATCACCATTATTATTTTCTTCTCTTACTATGTCATCAAGCCTTGTATTTTGAATCTCTACTCCTCTACAACCAGTAATTGAGAGTATATGAACAAACCAACCTGAGATTGGATCTATTTGTTTAAGTTTGTCTATACTTTTCTTTACCAATCTTATGGTCTTATCATTTAAATAAAATCTTATTGGTATTGATTTAGATTTAGGATTGCTTTTGGTTTGTAATAATTCTTTCTTATATTGCCTTGTTTCTTTAAGTAATATTGAATTTTGTTTCTTTAGTTCTTTGATTTTTGCTTTTAATATTTCATATTCTTTCATGTAATTTATCTGTTAACTAAATGCTATAAAAATAAGTAAAATTATGTATAAATATGTTAGCAAATACTCTTAATTTATGTCAAATTATATGTCTCTCCATTGTATGCAAAATTTAATGTGTAAGACATGTATTTTAATCAGAAGGGCTAATATTTAAGGGTGCAGCACAAAATATCTAATAAACTTTGTGCTAGCTTTAACAAATACTTAAAAATTTGCTGTCTATTCTTTCTAGATTTTATTTTAAAGACCCATATGTTTGCAATGAGAGATATTTCTCTTCTTTTTTTAACTTATCTTTCTCTGTTAACTTCAAGTTAACATTTTGTTTACTTATACCTTTTTTTAAATCTTTTTATTTATACTTTTATTTGTATGAAAATCTGTATACTTTCTTTCTTAAATCTTGTTTTTAAATTCTGTTTTTATTTTGATGGTCTTATTGTGCGTTTTGATTGCAAGTACTAGCTGCTTGTTCTGTAAATTTATCTAAGCCACCTCCCAAAGCACCCTTTACTACTTGTTTAAATGTATTTTTTTGATTATCTGCATTTTCTCCTGTGCACTTTGCAAGTTCTGATTGAATGTGATCAAGAGCATCTTTTATTTTAGATTCGTCTTCATTTAAAAATTTATTGAGTTCAGATTCACTACCCAAAGCTTCTTTTAAAAAATCTAGACCCTGTTTTTGACTTTCACTTAATTTTTCTCTCAAGTCTTCTTCAGGTGTTTTTTGTGCTTCTACTTGTTGTTCTAAGTCTCTTTTGTTTCTACCCTTAATTCCTTTATTTGTATTATTATCTTGTTCACAACTACTCATTAGTAGTAATAAAATCAAAGTAAAATTGGTTATTTTCATGTAAATCTCCTTAGTTTTAATACATATTTGTGATATTAAAATATATAGCGATTATTGTTATATTGTATGAATTACTTTGATTATTATATAACTAGCAACTACTAAATTGTAGTTGCTAAATGTTTACTTTTTTTGATTAACAATTTATTTTGTTACTAATTTTTATTATGTTAACATGTTTAATGTATTCGTATAGTTTTTACTATTTTTATTTTCAAGTTCGTTTTTTATTGCTTGAAATATTTCTTTATTGGTATCGTATTTTTCAATTATTGTATGTATAAGATACTCAAAGAATGAGCTTACATAGTTAGTTGGAAAACCTGCATTTGTATTTCCGTACAGCCTTCCGTCATAGTGATGGTTGTCTTTATATTTATCATATAAATAATTATAAAAAGCACCTTCTATATATTGCATCGTAGTCTGATCATTTTCAAATCTTTGTAGTTTATTATATATACGTTTATATGCGTAATTAAAGGCGTTACTTAATTCTTTTTGTTCTTGTATATGTGCATCATCTAAAATCCAAGTACGAAATCTATCGTATTTGTTTAGTAAATTTTGTAATTCTTGATTTATATCTTGTTGAAGCTTTTGATAAAACGCTAATTTGTCTTTTTTATATATATCAAGTGCATATATTAATATTTCAAATTTCATTTTTTCTTCAGTAGTTAAAGTAATGTTGTGTGGATTATGTGTTGGGAATGTACTTCCTAGATCTTGAGGTTTTAGAAATTTATCTGTAGATCTAGTAGTTTGGACAGAGTAAGTCACTCTTTGACTTGGTTTTTTATTTGCATTGCAACTATACAAAAATAATATAATGCAAAGCATTAATATACTTCTATTTTTATTCATAAAATATTCTCCTCATTTTACGGATTATAACATTATATTTCTTTCTGAGTATATATTTGTAAGCTTTTTTCGTTGATTTTGTAAAATTATTATTTTGTTATAGAGTTTATGTTAAGTTAAATTAATTTTTGTTAATTTAGAAGGTTGAAGAGATATGAATAAAGTAAAGAAATCATTTGATGATTATATTGTGTATTTTAATGAAGGGAAGCTTAGTGATGCACAGATTAGTAAAGAGATGGGTGTAAGTCGTGCTAATGTATGTAAAATGAGACGTAGATGGGAGTCTAGAGAAAGCAATAATTTAGAAGAACATCCAAAAGTAACAATTAGTGAAGAAACTCTAAATAATGTGTTAATACGTGCATCAGAGCATAGTGCACAATCAAGTAGTATTAAAAGCCAGCTTCATATGGCTAGAAATAGATTGGGATTAGAATTTATTGATTCATTTAATAATTATTTAGATTTGGAACTTAAATCATACAATCAAGAAATAAAGATGTTAGAGCGCAAAATTGAAAGACTTAGAGAAGAAATTAATAATGAATATGATCAAGATCTTAATAATAAGCTATGTGAACTTGACGAAGTTAAAAGAGCAAAAGAAATTAAAAAAATGGAATTGTATTACCAAGCTATGCTTAAATTAAAAGCAACTGATTTTGAATCACAAGTTAAATTTAAAATTTAAAGGATATGTTGTGAATATATATGATCTACCTCTTTTTAAAAGAATGCAAAGGGAATATAAGCGTGAATTTGGTATTAATATAGCATCTTTTATTAAACCAAAACCAGTAGTTGTTGATTTTAAAAGCTTTGAAAATAAGTTCTTAAATAAAAAACAACGTAAAGTATTAAGTGATATTGAAAAGAATAATCAAAAAAAAATTATTTTATCAGGTGGAATTGCGAGTGGTAAAACATTTTTGGCTTGTTATTTATTCTTAAAAACTTTACTTAAAAATAGGCATCTTTATAGGAAAGGTACCAATAATTTTATATTAGGCAACTCACAGAAGGCATTAGAAATTAATGTTATAGAACAGTTTGAAAATCTTGCTAATATGCTTAAAATACCTTTTGTTCCCAAATATTCAAATACGTCATATTTTGAAATCGATTCTTTAAGGGTTAATTTATATGGTGGTGATAAAATAAGAGACTTTGAAAGATTTAGAGGATCGAATTCTGCTGTCATTTATGTTAATGAAGCAACAACGCTGCATAAAGAGACATTAAAAGAAGCGCTTAAGAGACTAAGAATCAAACCAGAGTTTATTGTTTTTGATACTAATCCTGATCATCCAGAGCATTATTTTAAAACAGATTATATTGATAAGAATACAATATATTCTACATATAATTTTAC
>NZ_AYOU01000128.1 GCF_000500065.1 Borrelia hispanica CRI
CAGTTAATTGGGGCTTTAACTAAATTGGCTGGTGTAACTAATGATGGTGATGATATTGGTCATAATGATAATGCCGCTGCTGCTGGTGCTGAAGAAGTTAGTGTTAAAACTATTATTGCAGAAGTTAAAAACATAATTGATATAGCAGAGAAATCTGGAGTGAAAATTGATGCAGGGAATGCTGGTGGACAAGTAACAGCTGCTAATAATACCGCTGCTCCTGCTGTATTTGGTGGTCATAATAATGCAGCTGCTGGTGCTGGTGCTGGTGATAAGCTAGCATCTGAAGTGTCAAAAGCTGATCCATGGGCGATGATTGACAAGATTAAGAATGCTACCGCTACTGCTCCTGTTACTCTTGCTGCTAACAATAATCATGAAGTCGGAACATTAGTAGCTGCTAATGCTAATGCTAATAATAATAACTATGGTGTAAAAACCAATGCCGATTTAGCAGCGGCGGTAGCTCTTAAGGCCATGACTAAAGGTGGTAAATTTAGACCTGATAATGGAGATGTTGGTGCAGTGAAAGCAGCAGCCGCAAGTGCAGTAAATAAGGTATTAGGCATCCTTGATGTAATAATTAGGAAAATAGTAAGTAGCAATCTAGAGAAAGTAAGAGAAGCAGTAAAGGGAATAAAGGATTCTGAGATTTCTGGGATAAATGCTCCAGAAGCTGGTACTACTCAACCTATTGCTAATAATTAAATAATAAAGTTATTTTAAAGGGAAACACTTTTCTTTTTATAGAGGAGATTTGTTTTCCTTTTTTTGTATTTTAGTATCTTAAATAAGTTAAGAGAGAGTTATTTCTTTTGATTAAATTTGTAATATCTTCAATAACATCACTGGTACGGTACCTGTAGTAGTAACATATTCCTAATTCTTTATAAAAATACTGTTTATTGAAACTAAAAGTCTTATGTCTTAGCTTGGGGGGAATGATTTTATAAATGTTTTTATGTCTTTTGGGGATATACTTCTGCAGTTAAAGGATCGGGGGCTAGCAAGTGCTGTTAATAAACATCATTAACATTAATTTTCATAGCTCTTTAATATTTTCTTAAGTCCTATATCAATTGTTTCTCTCATTGCTATAATTAATTTATCTAATACTTTATATCACTGCTGATAATAAGACACCTAAAACTAAAAGTAAATAACAGAATTCATACAAAATAAATAAACAAATAATAAGAGTTGTTAAAGAGAAACACTTTTCTCTTTAATGAGTAAAGTTATTTTCCTTTTTTGTATTTTATTATGTTTGATTACACATTTCTCATTTTTTTGTTTGATAATTGTCTTTTCTTCATTCTTTGTTCATTGATGTTGTAAGATTTTGTAAAAAATATAATGAATTATAAAAAGTAAGCTTTAATATTTATATGAGATATCTTAGTTATTTTAAGATACTTAATGGTTCCCAGGTATAATATTAATTTAGTATGGTATAAAAAAATACATTAAAACTTGCGAAAAGCCAATATCTTACATAATAGTATATATAAAAATGTAGAAAAGTCTAGCTTGAATAGAGAAAAAATGTGCAGTAGTTGCGTATCGTTATATAAATTATATTTCAATAAATCGTATCATCGATTTGATTTGCCCTTGTTTGCTTTTTATTAGTTTTGCCTTTTAGTCTTAATAAAACATGCAAAAAAATTGTTGCTGATATGAAAAGAGAGGAAAATCCGAATGCTGAGGGAGTAGAGAGTGCAGTAAAGAAATTAGTTAGTGAGACACTTGATAAGATAATTGATGGAGAGGCTATTGGTGATGCTAGTGACTTAATTGGTAATGTTGCTGTTGGTGGTAATAATGCTGCTGGGGCCGGAGCTAAGGGTGATGGTGTTGAAAGCTTAGTAAAGGGATTTAAGTCAATTGTGGATATAGTACTTATGCAAAGAAGGCAGCAGCAGATGCAGTTAAAGCAGTTGGAGCAATAACTGGTGCTGATATTTTGCAAGCTATTTCTGAAGGTGGTGGTGATGCAGCTAAGTTAGCTGAGCATAATGTTTCTTTTCAAGTTACTGGTGTTGCTTCTGATATTAAAGATGCTGTTATAGCAGGGGGGATAGCATTAAGGGCAATGGCAAAAGGTGGTAAATTTGCTAATGAGAAGGATAATGCTAATAGTGATGTTGTGAATACAGTTAAAGGAGCAGCGGTAAGTGCGGTGATTAAAGCATTAGATACATTAACGATAGCAATAAGAAAAACAATAGATTTGGGACTTAATGAAGTAAAAAAAGTAATGCAAATTAATAATGATGCTCCTGTAGCATCTGGAAATAGTGGTTCTGATGGTCAAAATTATATAGGTAAATAATAAATAAGAGAAATAAAATTAAAGTTATAAAGTGAAGATACTGAGAGTTAAGTTCTTTGTATCTTTTATTTTATATCTTCCTTTTTAGTATATGTCTTGATTCCTAATGTCTCCGTAATCATATTTCTAAATGTTAGGAAAAATATGATAATAGATGCATGATAGTGATGTGCTGTAGTAGTGGGGGAGTTGCGGG